>JAKAVR010000060.1 GCA_021817225.1 Thermoplasmata archaeon | reverse complement strand
GGCAATTGCGCCGCCGATGAGCACGGCTGAAACTGCTAGTGTCACAGCATATATTACAATATTCCCAATCGAGGAAGTCACTAGACTTGTGATAGTGCTTGGCGAAATGCCGATCGCCGGGTCATGCATTATGGTGGTTGCATAGGGGTATACAAGCGAAAGAGTGCCATTTGAGGACAGGCTAGGTACAACCGTCACGTTCCTTCCTCCCTCATTCGCCACATTGTCCCATGCGAAGTACCCGCTGTTCTTCCCCTGGTGGAACTCGACCTGTGAATATGAGCTCATGTTCGCTATACCGAGTACAGTGGCGTTTCCCGCGCTCAGGCCCAGCTTGAGGACGATGCTGCCCCCGTGTGTTGCTGCTCCCATCTGCATATTCTGGTAACCGCCTTCAGCCTGGTTCAACAGGACGATGTAAAATGAAATCTCTACCTCGTTGGGCGTCAGAAGGGAACTGTCGGTGCCGTTGGGCAAGCTTGCCGACACCGGCGCGTTCACAACCTGTATTGTCATTATGAATCTTGCCATATCTGACTCTGTGGAAAGCGCGAACACTTCCATTCCGTTCATTGTCATTGGTGCGCTGGATACCTCAAATTCCTGCTGTGAGAAGTTGAGAAGGGGAACGGTCCCGTTTGATGTGACAAGCGTTAGGTTCTCAAGCTGGACGCTGAACTGCAGGCTGTAGCCTGTGGTCTGGGAATCATTCTTGAACTGCATCAGGAAGGTGTTGCCGGTGAAAACCATGTTGTACTCGTTCTTGGGGCCAACGGTGTTGGTCGATTGCGAATCGATACTGAAATAGCCGCCCTTGTTCTGGACATTGACCGATGTCTCCCTGTCTCCGCTGTCGGCGCGTGCCACTCCGCTGAAAAGGACAGGGACAAGCAGAAGTGCCGCCACCGCGAACACCGCAAGCTGCACGATCGCTTTCTTGTTCATTCCGACAGCAACAGACGCAGGAAGGATATAAAGCACTTATTTTACACATTTCGAATTGGTGAACAACTCAGTGCCCTCATGCCTTTATAAGGTTCCTGCAGGAATTGTCACCCTTTCCTATGCACTCCACAAGTTCGATTTCCTTCTTTCCTATCGGCTCCCTGATAAGGGCGGTGTCACACTCGCCGCAAAGGACACCCGAATAGAGCTTTGCTGTCTTGTTGAAAATGCAGTTGTGTCTAACCACAAACAGCCTTTCCCCGTCCTTTTCCACGGTGGCCATGAACCCGAGCTTGTTCAGGAATCCGACAACCCTGCTGATCCTCTGGTCAAGCGTGAGATTCTCATCCTTCGCAGTGCTGTCCGCAAGGTCCCTGACAACGTCGGACATGAACTGGCTGAGCAGGGCATCTCCTCCCTTCTCCCAGATCTTCTTGATGAGTGTATTGAGCATGACGTCGTAATGCTTTGGCAGCAGCTCCACTCCAAATGGAGTAAGGGAATACCTCTTCTTCGGCCGCCCGACGCCTGTCTTGACAAATCTTGCCTGGGCAACACCCATGCGCTCCAGCGCCTGGACATGTTCCCTGACAGCAGTCTGGTTGATGCTGAGCATCGCTGAGAGATCCCTGCCAGATTTCTCGCCCTCTCCCAGGAAGTCTATGATCCGGGCTTTCGACTCGCCCAGCATCGAAATGTCAGCGTCCAACTTCTTACCCCTTTTAGTTAAATTCGTAAGTGTATATTAACATTGTGCAATTTACACAGTAAGATATGTTTAAATATGATTTGCCTCATGGATGAAAACGAAACAGTGCCTGGGAACTCCAAGAGGTATAGAAATGGCATCAGAACTCTCGATAAAGGGCTTGAAAGTCAACATCGAAGGCAAGCAGATACTGAAGGGCATTGACCTTACGGTTAGGCAGGGCGAGATCCATGCCATAATGGGACCCAACGGGTCAGGGAAAAGCACCCTGAGCTATTCACTTATGGGTCATCCCAAGTACCAGATAACAGGCGGCCAAGTCACTGTTGATGGAACCGATGTCCTGTCCCTCACTCCTGACAAGAGGGCGAAGCTCGGCCTCTTCCTTGGCTTCCAGTATCCAGTCGAAGTGTCGGGAGTAAGGCTTGGGAATTTCCTGAGGATAGCGTACAACGCAGTTCACAGTGATAACCAGCTGAGCCCGACCAAGTTCTTCCGGCTGCTCAAGGAGAAGGTCAACACGCTCGGCATAGATGAGAACTTCATAGGGCGTTCTCTGAATGAGGGCTTCTCCGGCGGGGAGAAGAAAAGGGCGGAAGTCCTTCAGATGGCTGTCCTGCAGCCCAAATTTGCAATACTGGACGAGACCGACAGCGGCCTTGATATCGACTCGCTCAAGATAGTTGCAAACGCAATCAACCTGATGGCCGGTCCAAACATCGGTCTTGTGCTTGTCACCCACTACCAGAGACTGCTCCAGTACATCACGCCGGACCAAGTCCACGTCGTGGTCAATGGGAAGGTCGTGAAGAGCGGAGGCAAGGAGCTTGCCAAGGAACTGGAGGAAAAAGGGTATGACTGGCTCCGCGAGCCGGCACTGGCGAATTGAGGTATTCTGACATGGCTTATGACATTTACCAAGAGGAGATACTCGAGCATTACAAGAAACCGCACAACAAGGGCAGCATTGACCATCCGGACAAATTCGGACACGGCAACAACCCTGTCTGTGGCGACGACATAAGCATGTATCTCAAGGTGAACAACGGTGTAATAGACGACATAAAGTTCGATGGCAGAGGCTGCGCAATAAGTCAGGCATCTGTCTCGATGCTTACCGACAGGCTCAAGGGTATGAGTGTAGCGGACGCAATGAGTCTGAGCCCTGACGACATCAAGGAGATGCTCCACATCCCTCTCAGCGCAGTAAGGATCAAATGCGCAACCCTTGGACTAAAGGTATTTCAGGAAGCTGTGGGTGATAAGAAATGATGCACAGCAACCTGACCTACGAGGCAAGCTGGTCGCTGCTGAGCAGGATTGGAAACACACCCCTCCTTGCTATAAGGAAGCTGACTGCCGAAATGCCCGGAACCAGGATCTACGCAAAGGCAGAATGGTTCAATCCGGGGGGGAGCGTGAAGGACAGGCCGGCGCTCAAGATCATAGAAGATGCCGAGAAGGAGGGCAAGTTGACAAAGGACAGGATTCTGCTCGACGCCTCCTCCGGAAACACCGCAATAGCCTATGCAATGGTATGCGCGGTCAAGGGGTACAGGTGCACCCTGGTGGTACCGAAGAATGTTGCGAAGGAGAAGATTGACCTGCTCACAGCTTATGGCGCGGAGATCGTGCTCACTGACCCGCTTGAGGGGACAGATGGTTCACAGAGGGCCGCCAGGAAGATGGCGGAAGACGCGCCCGAACTTTACTATTACGCCGACCAGTACAACAACGACAGCAACTGGAAGGCACACTACGAGGGAACGGCAAGGGAAATTGTCGCCCAGACAAGGGGCCACTTCGATTATTTTGTTGCCGGTCTTGGCACGGGCGGCACTTTCACCGGAATAAGCCGCTATCTGAAGGAGGCATTCCCCGAGATAAGGAGAGTGTCTGTACAGCCGGACGGCCCCTTCCACGGGCTCGAGGGACTGAAGAGAATGGATGCATCGATACGTCCAGGCATACTCGACGAGAGCCTTGCGGACACGAATGTTGAAATATCCACGGAGGAAGCACAGAAGGCAGTAAGGCAGCTTGCGAGGCATGAAGGGATACTTGTTGGCCCAAGTTCCGGGGCTGCGCTGGTTGCATGCATGAAGATAGCAAGGGACGCAGGCGGAGGCTCCTTTGTCACCGTGTTTCCGGACGGCGGACAGAAATACCTGTCGGAAAAATTCTGGGAGGATGAAGAATGAGCGTCAAAGTAATGATACCAACGCCACTGAGGCAGTATGTTGGCAACAGGGATGCAGTCTCGGCGGAGGGCAGAACAGTAGATGAAGTCCTTCGAAATCTTGCATCAGCCAATATGCAAATCAAGCGCCACCTTTACGACGAGGGCGGGCAGCTCAGAAATTTTGTTAATGTTTACCTGAACGATGAGGACATAAGGTATCTGCAGCGCGGCCAGACACCTGTCACAGAGGGAGACACGGTTTTCATAATACCATCCATAGCGGGCGGTTCTACAGGACTGGCAAGCGAATTCACGTACGACGACATACAGAGATACAGCAGGCACCTCCTCCTTCCGGAGGTCGGCCTCGAAGGGCAGAGAAAGCTCAAGAGGGCAAAAGTGCTCGTGATAGGCGCTGGTGGCCTGGGATCTCCGCTCCTGCTCTATCTTGCCGCCGCGGGAGTGGGAACAATAGGGATTGTGGATTTCGACGTTGTAGACTTCAGTAATCTGCAGAGGCAGATCATACATTCGGAGAAGGATGTCGGGCGGAAGAAGATAGATTCGGCTGAGGAGAGCATCAGGGATATCAATCCAACAGTCAAGGTGGTGAAGTTCGAGGAGAGGATGACTTCAGACAACGCTCTCGACATCATAAAGAACTTCGATATAGTGGTAGACGGGACCGACAACTTCCCCACAAGGTACCTTGTCAATGACGCATGCGTTCTACTCGGGAAGACGAGCGTCTATGGTTCGATATACAGGTTCGAGGGTCAGGTATCCGTTTTTGAAGCAAAGAAGGGCCCCTGCTACAGGTGCCTGTACGAGAGCCCGCCGCCACCCGGTCTTGTGCCTTCATGCGCGGAAGGGGGCGTTGTCGGGGTACTGCCCGGCATTATCGGGACAATACAGGCGATGGAAGCAATAAAGCTAATACTCAGGGAAGGCGAGCCGCTGATAGGCAGGCTCCTCCTGTTCGATGCAATGAAGATGAAGTTCAAGGAGCTCAAACTGCACAAGAATCCGCAATGCCCCGTCTGCGGCGAAAATCCGTCGATTCAGAAGCTGATAGACTATGAGGAATTCTGCGGTCTCGGAAGAGGAAACGCCCTTTCCGACGAACTGACAATAACGGTGGAGGAGCTCAGCCGCAAGCTGAATGCAAAGGAGCCAGTGGTCCTGGTCGATGTCAGGGAACCGCAGGAGTGGGAAATAAACCGTCTCGAGGGAGCGAAATTCATACCTGTCAACGAACTGCCCTCCAGGGTCAGCGAGCTCAGCACCGCGGATGATATCGTTGTGTACTGCAAGGGAGGACAGCGGAGCAGTTACGCTGTAAGGTTCCTTCGGGATATCGGCTTCAAGAAGGTGAAGAACCTGACGGGCGGAATAATTGAATGGGTGCTGAAGGTGGACCCATCGATGATGAGGTACTGAATATCAATGGAAAGGAAAGGTGAAATGAAGATGTCTACGAACGAAATAGTGGAGCGTGACTACAGCAAATACGGCTTCCATGACGCTGATGCGAAGTACGTGTTTCAGACGCAGAAGGGACTGAACAAGGAGGTAGTCGAGGCAATCTCAAGGTTCAAGAAGGAACCCAAGTGGATGACGGACTTCAGACTCAGGTCTCTAGATATATTCCTGAAGAAACCGATGCCCGACTGGGGAAGCCCGCTTCTCAAGAACGTCGATTTTGACGACATATACTACTACATGGCTCCCACTGCCAGGGGTTCTGACAATTGGGAGGATGTTCCGGAATACATCAAGAAAACATTCGACAAGCTGGGCATACCGGAAGCCGAAAAGAAATTCCTTGGCGGTGTTGGCGCACAGTACGACAGCGAAGTCGTTTACCACAAGATAAGGGATGACCTGCAGAAGAAGGGTGTGATATTCCTCGGTACAGACCAGGGCCTGCAGGAGCACCCGGAGATATTCAGGGAATACTTCGGCACTGTGATACCGCCGGAGGACAACAAGCTGGCAGCGTTGAACAGCGCCGTCTGGAGCGGCGGCAGCTTCATCTACGTGCCAAAGGGCGTTGAGGTGGAAATACCACTCCAGGCCTATTTCAGGATAAATGCGAAAAATGCGGGCCAGTTCGAGAGGACGCTGATAATTGCCGATGAGGGGAGCAAGGTGCACTACATTGAAGGATGCACTGCCCCCATCTACTCTTCGGACTCACTCCACTCCGCCGTTGTCGAGATAATAGCGAAAAAAGGCTCGTATGTGCGTTACACGACGATACAGAACTGGTCAAACAATGTCTACAACCTTGTCACAAAGAGAGCCTACGCATACGAGGACGCCACGGTCGAATGGGTCGACGGGAACATCGGGTCGAAGCTCACAATGAAGTATCCCTCGATCTACCTTCTCGGGAAAAGGGCGAAGGGGGAAGTGATATCCATAGCATTTGCAGGTGGCGGGCAGCACCAGGACGCCGGTGCAAAGATTTTCCATTTTGCCCCCGACACTACGTCGAGAATAACTTCGAAGAGTGTAAGCAAAGATGGAGGCAGGACGACATACCGCGGGCAGCTGCTTATCGAAAAGGGTGCAGTCAACTCCAAGAGCAGCGTGAGGTGTGACGCTCTCCTTATGGATGAAAAGTCAAGAACCGACACCTATCCATACAACACAATCAACGAGGAGACAGCCTCCACGACCCACGAGGCAACAGTCGGCAAGATCAGCGAGGAACAGCTCTTCTACCTAATGTCCAGGGGACTGAGCGAAGCTGATGCGCTGAACATGATTGTCATGGGTTTCCTGGATGTTTTCTCCAAGGAACTCCCGATGGAATACGCTGTTGAGCTGAACAGGCTGATACAGCTTGAAATGACAGGTTCAGTCGGATGAAACAAATCAGTCGGAGAGTGTGCAAGTGACATCGGCAACACAGAGCCTTCTCAAGCCTGCAGAAAAAGAACTTCCGGCCTTCAGGGATGAGCCGTCCTGGGCAGCTGAGTACAGAAGGAAGGCGCTTTCTGCATACCTGGCCTCAAAGCCCGAGCCCAACCCGCTTTACAAGAAGTACGCAAACCTGTCAAGGTTCGAGGACAGCGGATTCAGGCTGCCGCCTGTGTCCAGCAAAGTGAACAGCATGCCGTCTGAATTCAGCGACATGAGGGACGAGAGTCTGTTCAGCCTTCAGACGGGAAGCGTCCTTTACACCGAGTGGCGCGATCTTCCTGAGGGAGTCATACTGGAGGAGCTGTCGACGGCACTTGTCAACCACGGGGACAGGCTGAAGGAATACTTCGGTTCAAAGGGACAGCAGCCATCCGACGACATGTTTGTTGCGCTCAACAGCGCCTTGATGACCGGAGGGAAGTTCCTTTACGTGCCCAGGAACACGACGGTGGACAAGCCGGTGCACTGGGTATTCATCGATGACAGTCCCGGGCTTGCCCATTTCCATCAGAATATCGTGTTTGCCGATGAGGGTTCGAGCATCCAGATACTGTCCGAAGTGCTTTCGTCTGAAAACAATGCACCCGCGACCCTTTTCAGCGAGGTAACCGATATTTTTGCACAGCAAGGCGCTCAGGTGCACTACGCGTCGCTTGAGAACCTCTCACGCAAGTCGGTCTTCCTGTCCAACAAGCGTACACTCGCCGGCAGGGACAGCAGCATGCACTGGGTGTCGAGCTACATGGGCGCTGATGTGACAAGGGCAAGGGCTGATACCAAGTTCGTCGGCCGGGGCTCGAGCACCGACGATTACGAGATACTGTTCGGAAACGGCAGCCAGAGGTTCGATGTTGTCACAGACCTTCACCACGATTCTGCGGATACCAGCGGAAGGATTACAGTCAGGAGCGTGCTGAAGGAAAAATCGAGGTCCCTGCTGCGGGGCATGATCAGGATAGGGCCGGAGGGAGCGAACACAAGCTCGTACCTTGCAGAGCATGGGATGCTGCTCAGCAAGGACGCCAAGTGCGACGCAATACCTGGCCTTGAGATACTCACAAACGGCGTCAAGGCAACCCACTCAGCATCAGTTTCCCAGATGGACGAGGAGCACCTGTATTACCTTCAGACGAGGGGGCTTTCAAGAGACGAGGCGGAGAAGCTCATGGTGCTTGGTTTCTTCGACCCCGTCATTTCAAGAATTCCGATCGATTCGGTCAGGGACAAGCTCAGATTCCTGATAGAGGACAAGTGGAACAATGTCATATCGCTCAAGTCCACCAGGCACCTGGATGAGCTTGAGTTTGAGAAGTATGTCAAGGACCAGATCAAGACAACAGAGAACATATTCGAAGGTCACTACAAATACAGGTGACGGCTCATGACCTTCACGAAGGTCGCCTCCGTCTCAGACTTCATGGAGAAAAAGCTGAAGCGCGTTGATATGGGAGGGAGGTCTGTGATGATCATCAGGCTCGGAGACGAGTACCACGCGCTCGACTCGACATGCACGCACGAGGATACAGATATGTCAAGAGGCATAATAACAGGAGAGTTCATCACCTGTCCCCTCCACCTCTCGCGTTTCAGCATAAGATCGGGCGAAGTTGACAATCCACCTGCCGAGGAACCGCTCCACAAGTATGACCTTAAGATAGTTGGCAACGATATACTGCTAGACCTCTGAGATGATGACGATGACAGAATCCATGCCTCCCGAAAAGTCCCCCTTCAGGGATGATTTCCCTATTTTTTCCGCACCGGGAAACGAGAGGCTTGTCTACCTCGACAGCGCTGCGACAAGCCAGAAGCCTCTCAGTGTGATACAGGCAGTTTCATCGTTCGAAGAAAAGTTCAACTCCAACGTTCACAGGGGAATATACCCAATAAGCGAGAAAGCAACCGAGGCTTTCGAGGCATCAAGGGAGAAATTCCGCTCATTCATCAACGCCAGGCACGCAAATGAGATAGTGTTTGTGCGGGGCGCCACGGAGGCGCTCAACATTGCAGCACTCAGCCTGGGCATTTACAGGCTCAGGGAAGGAGACGAGGTGCTCACGACCGTCATGGAGCACCATTCCAACATCGTCCCTTGGCAGATGCTGTCCTGGAAGGGCATAAAGGTGAAGTACGCCGGCATAGACGACAGGGGAAGACTCGACATGGAGGATTTCTCATCCAAGCTGGGCAAGAGGACAAGGATAGTGACAGTCAGCCATGTCTCCAATGTGCTTGGCACGGTCAACAATGTGAGGGAGATAGGCAGGATGGCCCATGACAACGGCTCCATCTTCATAGTCGACGGTGCACAGTCCGTGCCTCACATGCCTGTCGATGTCAGGTCCATGGACTGCGACTTACTGGCTGTCTCCGGGCACAAGATGTGCGCTCCCACAGGCATCGGCGTGCTGTACGGGAAGAGCGAGCTGCTGGATTCCATGGAACCTGTGTTCGGTGGAGGCGAGATGATCAGCGAAGTGAAGGAGTCTGGCTCAAAGTGGGCAGAACTCCCATATAAGTTCGAAGCCGGGACACAGAATATATCGGGTGCCATCGGGCTCGGTGCGGCGGTCGACTACCTGAACGGCATAGGGATGGAGAGGGTGGAGGAATACGACAAGTCCCTTCTTTCATATGCAATGGCCAGGATGATTGAGCTGGACGACATAGAAATTTACGGACCAAGGGATCCTGAGAACAGGAGCGGTCTCATTTCATTCAACCTTAAGGGAGTGCACAGCCATGACGTGGCCGAGATTCTGGGGAGAGAAGGTGTAGCAACAAGGTCGGGACATCATTGCGCCCAGCCACTGATGGACGAGCTTGGCCAGCCGTCCACGACGCGTGCCTCGTTCTACTTGTACAACGGAAGGAAGGACGTGGATGCCCTCTTCAGCGCTCTCGACAAGGTAAGAAAGGTTTTCGCCTGAGCCCACTGTGGGACACTATTGCTATGGTCTTCCCATATTGAACAGATTATGCCACACGCCGGTACAGAACAACGCATTGTCTATCCTGTCACTTCTCTTCTGCGCTATGTTCCATCCAAGCATCTTCTTG
>JAKAVR010000007.1 GCA_021817225.1 Thermoplasmata archaeon | reverse complement strand
TAAGGAATGCAATGATGCACTCGGCGCTGCCACTGCCATCAATAAGAGCGCGCTGAAATAAGCGTGAAATAATGCATTCTCAATCCAAAGAAGAATAATATATTTTGGAGGTCACTTTGGTTTAGTACTGGCGCACATCATCAACGGCATCGCCATTCTAATCACTTCGCTGGTTTTTCTTGCTCTTTCTTTTAAAACTCATTTTCTTTCATTAAGAATATTAGCGATTCTAATTCTTGCCTTCGTAATTGATGCAATAATAAATGGAATGCTGTTCCTTATGTCTGGGCAATACTTTGGTTGGTCAATAGGGATGGCTATGGATGCGGTCTTCGTGCTCATAATCTCTGCAGTCGCCATGTATTTCGTAGGAAATAATATTCAAAGCGAATGGACATGAGAATGAAAACCAACACATCGTATTGCATGTTGCCCTGTCCAGAAATGGACCGGTCGAGATTTGATTAATGTTCTAAGCGAATCCAGCCAGAGAGATCTTCATTCGTTCTCAGCTCATATGTTAGGAATCCGGCAAATAGCCCATCGGTTCCATACATTTTCGGTTGAGAAATTAATTGAGTTGCACTTTTTTGACCAATGGTGGAGAATATACTTATTTATCTCACGCATTACGAAATTGAACTATTTATGTCATCCTTTCCCTTGATTTATGGTCTTAACTTATATCTGTCAGTATTTCTGGCCACCATCTCGTTTTGGATTATAACAGAGATCGTTGGCGGGATCATAATTCCCGGAAGGAGACGCGATGGTAGCGAAGTGCAGGAACGGAAACATGGCCTGAATTTCACTACCTGGCTTGGTTGGGAAGCACTCTTGGTTTTCACTTTGGTTTCAGCATCCTTTAAGCTGTTTATTCTTCCAGGAGATGCGTTCTTTGCAGGTATTATTATCTTCCTTTCGGGTGTGGGAATCAGGCAGTGGGCAGTTGCAGTGCTGGGAAAATATTTTTCTCATGTTGTGGGCATTCAAAAAGATCAGAAAGTCATTGACGTAGGCCCGTATCATTATGTGAGACATCCATCCTATACGGGAATCCTTCTCATACAGATTGGCATTGCTCTGATGTTTCAAAGTTGGGCTTCTGTCCTGGTAGCCGTAATCTCCTTCAGTCTTGCTTATGGGCACAGAATTCTGAAGGAAGAGAAGTTCCTCGTTGAAGAATTGGGAGACTACTACAGGCGATATATGGCCAAGACTAAGAGAATAATTCCTTTCCTTATTTGAATTTCAGTACTTGGTCATGATTGGTACGCTGGCATTGTTGGAATTTAATTTCCGGACAATTGTATGAGACCCATCCCACATTTCTTGTTTGATAGACATGAAAGGATGGGATGGGGCGACTCGTAAGAATCGCGATACAGCAATCGTGTGCAGTAATAATAAAAACTCTGTTCCGAGGGTTCTTAAACCCTCGGACATAAGGAGGCGTGTCGAGGATGTGCTCATGCATGTCCTGGCAGTGGCGCTGCTGCTGGCATTTCCGGACAGCACCGTCAGGGACACGGCAAGGTTCGTGATGAAGGCCTCCGCGACCGCCGGAAGCCTGACATCTGCCGGGAGACACGCAGGGAACGGCCATTCACGCAGGCAGATGGCAGGGGTTGTTGAGGCGCCGGAACAGGGGAGCCTCCAGCGGTTGATCACTCATTCGCTCAGGAAGCAGGCGATGCCATTCATCATGCCGGTGCGGGCCGGCAGGAAGATGGCTGCCTGCTGGAACAGCGGCAGGCATTCATTCACAACAGTGCACGCACTGAAATCGGGTGTGGAGAGCATTGACCTGAGGGTGCAAGCGGCGAAGAGGAGGGAGCACGGGAGGATCAGGAGCTACTACTTCACAGTCTGCCGCGTATGCACATCGCCAAAACAGACAATGCAGCTGTACCGCAGGAGGTTCGGAATAGAGTCGAGCTGCAGAATCGCCGAAATGGCAAGGGCGAGGACATCGAGCAGGGAAACAGCAGCCAGGCAGCTGAACATGTTCGTGGCTGTGCTCATAGAGAATGAGTGGGTCATTGCAGAGATGCTCTATGCCTCCGGGAGGCATAGAGGCAGTCCTGTTGTGTTGGATGAGCTCATACGTTTCAGGCACCTGCTGCTGATGATTGTGTGCTCCTTAAACAAGATCTACGGGGAGAGTCACATAGTGGAAAACAGGGGACCTCCGCAAACTGAAGCACTGAGATTGTTGGATGTGGTCAGATAAACGCTAACGGCCAAGTACTGAGTTTGGGTTTTCGGATGAAAATTGTGAAACAAATTATTCTCATCAATATTCCTGCAAATCCCATATATCCCAAAACAACAATAAAACAAATAACTAGCAGGGAGACCGGTCCCCGTCCCTTTATGAAAACATAATAAAATGCGATAAGCAATGGACCGGGCGGGATTTGAAGAGAGCCACTTGTGAGTCAAGGAAATGCACAAATACCTAGTTACCCATAAGGTAACTATGACGAAAGAGATACCACAGTACGGATTGAAGGCGTACGCATTATTCTTCACCAGGCACGGGACCGAGGAACAGTTCGGCCAGATGGACTTAGATTGGATAGTCGGACAGAGTATGAAGAAGAAGATTTTCTCCTTATTGTTGAGGGCCGGCTGGATACAGAAAAAATCGCGCAATTCTTATGTATGCGTTAGTCCTGAAAAGGCGGTCAAGGGCTTATTGGACTTTAAAGTTCCCGGCACGATGAAGACCGCAGAGAAACCTTACGCCTTTACTGGATTGTCAGCCATTGAGATATGGAGCGACTTTTCATATGTGCAGAGGGGGATAGAGAAGTCCCCCTACTTCGTGAATGTTTTAAGGAAGGATTTGAATTACTGGAAGTCATTTTTCAGCAAGAATGATATACCGTCCTACATCGACCACGGCGCCGCAATAGGGGAGTACGTGATTATAAGGCCGGTAAGCCACTTGAAACCCGTGCAGAAAGATGGCTTCAGCGTTGTAAGCTTGTCCAAAGCCCAAAGGATAGCCAAATCCAACGAGATCTACTACTATGCGTATGATTACATGAGGCGGAAGTATGGAAGTGCTTCAGATTAGGGAAAAGGAGGTCTTCGAAACGCTCAAGAAGCTAAATGGTCTGGAATTTGTCGTTATAGGGGGATATGCGGTGAACGCATATACGCTGCCCAGGTTCTCGGTCGACTGCGACATAGTCGTCATGGATAAGACGGAATTGGCTAAAGTGGAAAAGGTCCTGTTGGGTCTTGGATATTACAGGAAGACCTCGAACGCCGAAACTGACTCTATAGACTTCGCGAGATACGAGAAGAAGATCTCCGGTTTCATCAGGGTAAGTTTCGAAATTCTGGTAAAGGATATCTTTGACAGGCAAACGAATGTGAGGATACCTGCTGGTTGGGTTTTCAGGAATTCCGAAATACATTCGCTGAAGGGTAAGACCATCGCCGAAGACATGAAAGTCAGAATAATCAATCTTGACGCACTGTTCGTAATCAAGATGATTAGCTGCAGGTCTACTGACATGAGGGATTTATTCATGATGGCACCGATGGTAAGAGATAGAAAATGGATCAAGGCGGAGGTGGAATCTATGTGTGACTTCAAGGAGAGGTTCAACAGGTTGAAAAGCAAGATAAGTTCAAAGGAATTCAGGAATGGGTTGCAAGGAGTTTACGGACTTGTAGATGAAAGTACTTATGCGAAGAACGTCAACGCGGTTGTTTCATTGGCAGATTAGGCAGAATGGACCGGGCTGGATTTGCACTAACAACCAGCAGGGCGCTAGGGTGGCATGAGTGCTAATGCAGGACTCTCCGCATCCATGAGTCTGCTTCATCAACATCATCCCGGCAGAAAAAGATTTAAGTTGGTTGAGTATAAAGTATAATACTTATGTCTCAACGAATTTTCGCAGACAGAAAGGACGAACTCGATATACTGAAGAAAGACTATGCCGAAAGAGGCAAGCGTCTTTTTGTAATCTACGGAAGAAGACGTGTTGGCAAAACAGAGCTGATACGCAAATTCACAGACGGGAAAGGACTTTACTTTCTTGCAACCAATGAAGGTGACAGAGATAATATAAGGAGCTTCCAAGAGATAATTGCTACGTTTCTCCGGGACCCTGGGATACGCGGCGGACTGTACTCCGACTGGTTCTCTTTCTTTTCAATGCTGTCCGCCAACAGAGCGTTCCAGGAAAGATTCAGAGAGTCAAAATTAGTCATTGCATTTGATGAATTTCCGTACCTGATAGAGGCAAACAGATCTATCCCGTCAGTGTTTCAGAAGATATACGATACGCTCCCAGGCGAAGCGGAGGTCATGCTGATTCTGTCGGGATCGTCAATCAGCATGATGGAAAATGAGATACTGTCATACAAGAGCCCGTTGTACGGCAGGAGAACTGGACAGTTGCGACTTAATCCTCTGAAGTTTCGTCACATCAAAGAGATCATACCGTCAGGATTCGAAGATCTTTGCAGAACTTACTTCGTATTGGGGGGAGTGCCGGATTACCTGCTGAAGTTCGATCCGAAACTAACCTTCTGGAAAAACGTATTGGAGAAAATCCTTTCTAAGGGGGCTCCGCTCTACGAGGAGGCTGAATTTCTCCTCAGGACAGAGTTGAGGGAGCCAAGGAACTACATGCTCATATTGAAATCAATAGCCAAAGGCAGCAACACACTCGGCGAAATAAGTGACTACACAGGACTTGATAAGAGCATGGTGTCCAAGTACATTGATGTTATGATGTCCCTTGAGCTCGTTTCTCCTGAGATACCTTTTGGTGCACCCGAGAAATTCAAAAGAAGGCTGTATCGCGTTACTGATCCTTATCTCAAATTCTGGTTAAGATATGTCCTGCCCAATAGGAGTGAAATAGAGATATCACGATCTGATGATGTCCTTGAAAGGATAAAGGAAGACTTCGGGACGTTTGCAGGAGAACAGTTTGAGCAGTTGATGCGGGAGCTGGTTGTTGATGGCATTATTGGAAGAGCTTTCGACAGTGCCTCAAGATGGTGGGGAAGGAACAGGGCAAAAGGTCCCGGCAAAGACATGGAAGAGATTGATATTGTCGCATATTCGGCAGAAAGGGATGAGCTGTTCTTTGCCGAGTGCAAGTGGTCCAGCAGGCGCACCAGTGTCGGTATCATATCTGAGCTGAAAGAAAAATCGAAAGCGGTGATCAAGCTGCATCCGAACAGCAGGATTGCCTATGCAGTATTTTCGAAATCCGGATTCTCAGGAAATGCCGATGCGACAGACAAGGATACATTGCTCATGGATCTTGGGGAAATAGAGAAGTCATTGGAAAGGATGAAAAAGTAAGAGCATGAACAGTCTGGATTTGCACCAGGCTTCAACCACCTTTCAATGGTCAGAAGTGGACCGGGCGGGATTTGAACCCGTGGCCTCTACCATGCCAAGGTAGCGATCTTCCAACTGATCTACCGGCCCATGCCGATTAGGTGCTAAGCCATTCTCAACATAAAACTTACTGTGCTTCTCATGTGTCGATGCGGCCGAGTGCACTTCCCTCTACCGCTGCTTCCTGGAAGCTCTCGAGACTTCTCTGGAAGCGCAGTCTCTCGCCCGGGACGCGTGTGGGGTACTCAGCTGTGAGGCAGCCCAGGCAGAGATCTGACTGCTTCGAGCCTATTGCCTTCACGAGCCCGTCGACGCTTATGTATCCGAGGCTGTCCGCAGTGATTTCCCGTGCGATGTCAGACTCGGTCTTGCCTGTGGCAATGAACTGGCTCCTTGTCTTCATGTCGATGCCGTAGTAGCATGGCGCGACAATCATAGGGCATCCGATACGCACGTGGACTTCCCTTGCGCCTGCCTCCCTGACCATCTGGACAATCTTCCTCATGGTCGTTCCGCGGACGATGCTGTCGTCGATGATGACAACGCGCTTGCCCTGTATGACTGACTTGATCGGATTGAGCTTCATCCTTACACTTGCCTCCCTCGCGTCCTGGTCGGGCAGGATAAAAGTGCGCTCGACGAACCTGTTCTTCATCAGCCCTTCAGACATGGGTATGCCCGATGCCTCGCAAAACCCGATGGCATGGGTCCTGCCTGAATCCGGGACAGGAATGACAACATCTGCCTCCACCGGCCTTTCCATGGCGAGCATTCTTCCCACTTCGACCCTCACGTCGAAAACTGCCTTCCCGTCGATGATGCTGTCAGGTCTGGCGAAGTATACGTACTCGAACATGCAGTTTGCCTTCTCCTGGAGGGAGGGCGATGGATAGGAAACATAGTCGTCCGGTGTCAATTCTACTATTTCGCCCGGCATGACATCCCTGACGAGCTTTCCGCCAAGCATGTCGAACACAACACTCTCGCTCGCAACCGCGTATCCCTCTGGCACTTTGCCGAGGGCAAGAGGCCTAATTCCAAGCGGATCCCTTATGCCAAAGACCCTTGAGCCAATCATTAGTGTGAACGCGTATCCGCCCTCGACCTGCTTCAGCGCGTTTCTTACCGCCTTTACCGGGTCCACGAGGTCCTTGAGCTCGTTCACAATCATCCTTATGACAAGTTCGGTGTCGGTCGTTGAAAAGAAGGCCCATCCCTCATCTTCGAGCCTGGCCCTGAGCCTCTCGGAATTGACAATGTCGCCGTTGTGCGCCAGCGCGACATCGCCCACCCCGGAACTGAGGACAAGCGGCTGCACGTTCTCGAGCATGTCGTCCCCCGTTGTTGGATAACGGACATGACCAATGCCAGACCTGCCTGTGAGCGATGAAATGTTTTCACTGTTGAACACCTCATGGGCAAGTCCAAGCCCCTTGACCGCCTTGATTGTCTCCTGGTCGGAACTCACGGCTATTCCCGCACTGTTCTGGCCCCTGTGCTGAAGAATTCGCAGACTTCCGTACAGGTAGGATGCAACATCCCTTTCGGATGACATGCCGACAACGCCGCACTTGTCCTCGGCCCTGTCGGTGAACAATTCGTTCACCTGCCTAATGGGCCTTGGCCCAGCCGTAGGACCTGACGGTCGCCTTTCTTCCATAGCCGCATGAGGCACAGAAGCCCTTCACATTGTATGAGTGCCTTCCGCATCTCCTGCAGATAATATGCGTCTTGTTTGAATTGTGTTTTCCCTGAGATGGAGTTCCCTTGCTCATGATGTTCACCAATCTTAAGGAGAGATATATATAACATTGTCGCCGCGGACGATCGTTATCTCCATTTTTCTCACAACTTTGTTGTTTACGAGCTCCTCGGCATTCCGGAGGACAAGGTTCATGTGCGGGTCGTAGCCGTCAAGAGTGCCTCTGTAGCCCCTGTTTCCCTTGAGCTCCACCATTACCTGCGACTCTATCGCCTGCCCAAGAAAGGCGAGAGGTTTGACAGCACTGGCCATGGGAGAAGTCATTTTGCAAGCAGATATTAAACCTTTGTTGGAAAACGAGGGGGCAACGGCTCCGGGCATGAGCAGGCAGCCTGTGCCATGGCAGTCATATCACAGATCCGATGGTAGGCGCATCGTGCATATCCATGTCGATGTACACCACACCCTCCGCCACCTGCTCCCTGCCAATACTCCTGCGCCGTTCAGGCTGTATTATGGCAGATCTCATCACCAGGTCCAGTTGCGTCATTGCCATGTTTTCGAGGTAGGTTGGGAGCAGGTCGAAGTCGTAGTCTGCATCATCGACAAGGTAGTAGACAAAGCCCATGAAGGCATCCCTTGAATTTGACTTGTTCGAGTATGAGGCGAGAGCCCCTTCACCTTCTGCCGAAATAGAGATGTCTGAGATATCAAGCTCCACCTGGGAAATGTTGCTCATGCCTCCCCTGTCCAGAAGTCTTCTTTTCCATATCTTCCCGTTGACCATGTTGTATATGTTCCAGTTCAGTGAACCGTCAACGTATATCGGATTATCCTCTACCCTGGACACCGTCAGGAGCTCCTCCGAAAGCTCCCGCATCGCATTCAGCGATTCCCTCCGGTTCTGTCCCTTCCCGGTGGCACGGAGTATATCAAAGACATCCAGCTCATCCTCCCTGGCGCGCTGCACAGCAAGCAGGATTGAGCCAAGCCCGTCCATGTCCGAAAAGAAACCGTCGCTGATCAGCGATGCTGCTTTAGATCGAAGCTCATCCGCTTCCCTCCACACCCCGTTGTCGATTGAATTCTGCCTGAATTCCTCGAAAACCTCGTTTGCGTCCTTCAGCTCTGCCTCAAGCTTTTCGCGAGAGTAGCGGTGAAGCTCGTCGAGACCATACTTCTCCAAATCCACGAATCCGTCTTTCCCGTCCACCCAGTCCTCCCGCCATATACCCCTGCATGAATAGTCAGGTGTAAGTTGAATTCGCCACATCAGATGCGTGTGGACAGGAAACTGCCTGCAGAAGTGCGGCCTTTCACGGTATATGGTGCACTTCCTCCCCTTCAGCAGCATGCATGGACCGCCGTTTTTGAGCATTGCGATCGATTTTCTTGCGGAATCGCTGTTGCTCCTGACAACCACCCCGGCGAGTCCCGGATTGTCCCTGAAGACCTTGAGCTCGGAGGGCAGAAGTTCAGGCTGGCACAGGCAGCAGAGGCCACAGCCGTCGATGCACTTGAACCACTTGCCCCTGAGCTCGGAAGTGTCTATCTCAACCATCAGGCACACCATGCACTGCCATGCCCTGCGGCTTTCCGATAAGGGCCTGACCATCAACCACTTTTCTTCCCCGGAGATAAACTTTTTCGGGGAAAACGGCAAGATGGCCCTCGAAGGGTGACCATCCGCATCTTGAATGGAGAGCGGATGCGTCGACGGCCCTTATCTTCCTCATGTTGACCACGACAATATCTGCGTCATATCCGACTGCTATCCTACCCTTTCTCGCGCCGAGTATCTCGGCGGGTTTTTCGCTAATCATCCTGACGAGCGTGCTGAGCTTCAATTCACCCGTCTCGACAAGCTGCAGCAGAAGAGGCAGCATTGTCTCAACACCTGGAATCCCTGCCGGGGCGTAGTCGAATTCGTCCTCCTTCTCCTCCCTCGTGTGTGGGGCGTGGTCCGAGCCGAATGTGTCCATTTTGTCGGCGGTGACAAGCTTCATCAGTGCGATCCTGTCATCCCTCCGCCTCAGGGGAGGGTTGACCTTGCCGTACGCCTTGAGGGGCATTTCCGAATCGAGAAGAAGGTGGTGCGGCGTCACCTCGAGGGTGACATTGTCACCGTGCTTCATTTCAGCAGCCTCCCTAGTGGATACATGTGCCACGTGAATCCTGGGCTTTGAGGGAGATTCTGCAAAACGAACCAGTCTTCTGACTGCTTCTATCTCGCATTCGGGGGGTCTTGACCTGTAGTGGTCACGCAGGTTGTACTCCGAAATCCTGTTGCGCAGTGCCTCATCCTCGGCATGCACGACAACCGGCCTGGATGTTCTTGCTGCAGCCTCGACGAGCTTTGACTGCTGGACGGGGTCGCTGCACATGAGTTCACCCGTGCTGCTGCCCATGAAAAGCTTGAAACCCGACGCCTGTTCTGCAAGCTTGGCCACCCGGCCGCCAGGCATTAGAGATGCAAACGCACCGTAGTCGACGAATGACTTGCCTGAGTAAAGCTCAAGCTTCTTTGAGAGCCTCTCGGGTGTCGTGGTAGGCGGAACGGTGTTGGGCATGTCGACGGCAGTTGTCACTCCTCCGAAGAGGGCGCTTGTGCTCCCGGTCGTTATATCTTCCTTGTGCGTGAGTCCCGGTTCCCTGAAATGGACATGAAGGTCGATGGCACCCGGTATAATGATGCTGTTGTCGAAGGATTCACGCTCGTATGCCTCCACGTTCTTCTTTATACCCGTTATACGGCTACCTTTTATCCCGATGGATGTCCGGACAAGCATTCGGTCGATGTAGAAGGTGCCGTCTATCGCAAAGTCAGCACGGGCCAAGAATCAACCTCACTCTCTCGCTTTCTTATGAAAAAGCATATCTGACTTTTTATATAATACCTGACGCTCACACAGACCACATCCTGCAATTGAAATCGCCGGCCCGCGCTCGCTTTTCGGTCAGGCGTGCCTGTTGAGCTCTCTCCTCACCACCCTTCCCTTCGGCGCCTCTTCGCTGAACACCTCTCCTTCGAACCTGTAGACACTGACGCGTGTATCGTGCCATGCATCCTCCGGCAGCCCTGCCTTCCAGCATGTCATGCTCAGGAACTCCTCGCTGCTCCATTTCTCTTCCACTGCGACCTGGGGCAGAAGCAGCCCCCTGAACCTGCCCCTTTCAATTATCAGGCCGTGCTTTCCGATATCCACGCTCGAAGGCAGGTCCCACCTGGTCTTGGATACAATCGGTTCAGGTGGGGAGAGCACGGTCAATTCAAATATGAGGGAGGGAAGCTCGCTTTCGCTCACCGGTTCAAACCTCGGATCGGAAAGGACAGCGTCCACCGCCGAGTTCAGTATTGCCTGGCGCAGGGTATATATCGGCTCCGGAATACCGATGCATCCCCTCAATTCCCTTGCGGGAAAAGTCTGCACCGTCACAAACGCACCCGCCTTCTTCTCGAAGACGGGAGGCAGCTTAATGTCCGGTGCCTTGTAGCTGCCCGTGAGTACTGCGCTTTCGCTTATCGCGCGCGAGAACCTGACCGCGATTTCACCTTCACCGTCTGTCAGCATCTGACTCTTGCACCGTCACTGTGTTACGCACGCCGGCGATTAAAATCTTGCCTGCAGCGTGATGCCGGGAAAGCATATCTGGCGCCGCCCGGTGTTCCTATGTAATATCGCACTTTTGCGGAAAAGATTTATAAACTCTCTCAAAATGAATTGACACAGCATGAAATTCGTCAAGATCTCCCAGACGGAAATGGGAAACATACGGACACTCTACGAAGGAGTGATGGCCAGCGCTTCCCATGGTCTGTTCTACAGGGAGGGGATACTCACCGGAAGCGAGATCGTCCGAATTGCAATGGACGAGGAAGGCGACTTGCTTGAGACTGCGACGAGGCTGCTCGTGGCAAGGGGCTGGGCCGAAGAGGTAGAGTTCAATGGCCACGGTGTCATAGTTCACGGTTCGATTGAAGCAGGAAGTGCAAGCACACCCACCTGCCACAGGCTGAGGGGAGTATTCAAGAGGCTGTACGAAGCTGCAGAACACAAGAAGGTACTATGCGAGGAGGAAGAGTGCGAAAGCCTCGGTTCCAGCGGCTGTGTGTTCAAGATAACCAACCTGGAGGAGGAAACTGATGACTGAAGATCTCAAAGGCATGCTGAAGGAACTGCGAGGAGACGGAGTGAAATCGTCCGCTATCATAAGCAGGGACGGCCTTGTAATAGCCTCCGACCTTGATTCGGGAACATTCGTAGAGACATTTGCAATAATGTGCGCAACTCTCATGGGTGCCGCGGTTACAGCCAACATGGAACTGAAGCGCGGACCGCCCGAAAAGGTGACTGTGGAAAGCAGCGACAGCAAAATGCTCATACTGAGCGCGGGAAGGAAGGCCGTCGTTGTGTCCGTTATTGAGAAGGGAGTGGACGAGGGACTCGTGATAAGGAAGATGGAGAGCATCGCCTCCGCCGTGAGGCAGGGCTGATCATTCCTTCTTCTGCCTTACCTGGACCTTTCTAGGCTCTTCCTTCTTTTCGCCCGCCCTGGACACCTTCTCGACATGCTCCAGAAAACCGAGCTGGCTGTCTATGATCGCCCTCGCCGTCAGCAGGAATTCCCTCTGCGCGTTCCTGAATTCATTCATTGCCCTGGAATTCGTGGCAGGCTTGGGCAGCATTGATCTCATTGCCATCAGGGCGCTGACGCCTGCATTGTAGGCGTGTTCAACTACTTCCTTTGTCCTCAGCTCGTTCTCCGCGCTTTCTTTTCTTTGTGGCATTCAGCTCCTCCCTGAATTTAATGGCCAGCATACCATCCGATATCTCAGCAGAGGAAACCTTCCTGCCATAAAGCCCCAGTGGCAGCGCGATCGTCCTCCTGTACTGGCCAATGTTGACAATAATAGCGTCCCTCTTTGTATATAATTCTAGCTGGTCCGTGGTTGCAAAGGGCACCTTGAGCCTGATTGTGGTCGTGCCGCCCCGCGACGTAATCTTCAAAGGGTTTTCACGGGAGTAGATGACCGAAGGGTCTGTGTCGCCGAAAAGCTCGTCTGCCAGCCGCTTGACTGCCTCTTGCCCAACGACCTCAAGGGTGAACTGATGGGCCTTGAATATCTTGAGCGGCTCGAATATCTCGTGTATCATGCCCATGTATGTTTCCTGCTCCCTGAGTTTCTTCGGATCTGCATTCTTTGAGTCGCGGTCGTAGACCCTGTTTACCATGAGCGCTTCCACGGTAAGGTTGTAAAGGGAAAGGTAGGTGTACGCGCGCATCGTCTCATTGATGACCATCTTTTCGGGATTGGTCACGAGTCTTACGGATGTTATCTCCGGATTGACAAGCATCTCCCTTACGTCCTTTATCCTCTGGTTGAAGCGCTCGAACTCCTTCATCGCCTCGTTTGTCGGCAATGGGAAGGAGATGACGTGACCGACCGTGGCACGGGCCACCTTCACGAAGCTCTTCAGGACGCCGTAGAATCGCTGGAAGTACCAGTCGGCGACGTCCGGGAAGCTCAGCAGTCGCAGCGTGTCTGCAGTCGGCGCCGTATCTATGACAACAAGATCATATTCGTCGTTCCTGCTGAAACGGTCCAGATAGAAGAGCGCCGCTATAAACTCCATTCCAGGGAAAATGGCCATCTCCTTGGCAGATATCTCATCCATTCCCTGCGAAGCGAAGAAGCTGAACACGTACTCCCTTATCTCGTTCCAGTTGTCCTCCAGTTCCTTCAGTATGTCTATCTCAAGGCCATCGAGATTGTGAGCAATTCTGGTGATTGTATTTCCAATCGGGAACTCTATGCTGTCCGATAGGCTGTGGGCGGAATCGGTGCTCATAACAATTGTCCTCTGGCCCCTTTCGGCACACTTTATGGCGGTGGCAACAGAGATTGAGGTCTTGCCGACGCCGCCCTTGCCTGTATATATTAGAATGCGCAGATGTCACACCTTTGGCTGTTAATTACAGGGAAAGGTAAATTAAGTATTGCCTACCCGTATCCGCCGGGCCAGTCCACCTTGTTGAATCCAGCAGTGCATGGTGCGCCATTCGAATACTCGATTTCCTCCGAGCCCATGTCGACGATGAGTGAATAGAGCGTCTCTGTTTCAGCTCCGTGAAGACATCCTCCCATGTCATGGCTGGACAGCACTGCCCTTACTCCATCCTTCCCCGAGACATCACCCGGCGCACCGAGCCTTCTGCCATTAACTGCAACAAACGGGAAGGCTGTTATCTCCTCCATGGACGCCCTGCCGCCCTGTGCCACATACATGTATGCCCTGTTCGAGCCTGTGATTATGTATGATGAATCGTGCATCGGCACAACCGTCTTCATCTTTTCGACTGCTGTCTCAATGCTCTTGCTTGATTCGGTGATCATTCTAGGGACCATGTAGGCCGCAGGGCCCTGCCTCGGCCCGGAGTTTGCAGACAGAATGTCGGCGCAGACAAACTGGCCGTAAACGCCTATGCTCTCCCATGTCCCGCCGAAGTATCCCGACATCCTTCCAAGTGACGCATATGAATCGTTCGGGTCAAGCCTCAGGAGGTTACGCACATAGGTGGAGGGCGGGCCGGAGAAACTCCTTCCGACAATGATTGAGTTGCCTTCCCTTGCCAGTACGGTCATTGAATGGGTCGGACCAGCCCTGAAATCCGATGTTTCGACGAGCATTGCCTCGAATTCGATTGAAATGCCCTCCGCAATTCCCTGCAGCTCGTCCTTGAGGACGGGATGCAGGTCGAACACGCCATCTGCGGCCCTGAGTGCGTTTTCGAGGAGGGCCGGATCCGGGGGCAGGCTCAGCCGCTTATGGAGAGCGGGTGTAAAGGCATCGGTCATCTTCCTGCCTATGTCATAGTGGTTTCCGCCTGCGTTGATCAGCTTGTAGTATTCCTGGACTTCAGTCGTGGAGGTTTCATCGGCCATGTCGACTTCACCGGCATTTGAATTTTATACTCGTTAATAAGTTTAATCGAAACTCAGGGGCGGTCCGGAGAGGGGGATGTTGCCACGCAATTCAGCTGCCGGGCTTCATCCTTCTGACAAGCAGGTCCGAAATGTCCATTGCTTCTCCCTCGCGCCCGAGGTTGAGAAGGCAGACGGGACAGGCTGTCACTGTCAGTCTTCCACCTGCTTCCCTGAGCTGCTTCATCCTCGCGCGGGAAACACCGCCAGCTATGCCGGGATAGAGAAGCTCGTCGGGGCCGCCGCAGCAGTGAGTCTTCCTTCCGGAGCTGTCAGGCAGCTTGACTTCGGCCACCCTCCCCAGCAGCCGTGCCGGCGCGCTGAAATCATCAAAGCGCCTTGTCATGTGGCACGGTTCGTGAAACGAGACGTCGTCCGACCCCCGGCTGAAACTCTCCGGGTCAAGCAACTCGGTATAGTGCACAACTTCAAAGTCGAACCCTTCCACAAGCTGTGGATAGGTGTTCTTGAGCAGGTCATGCGTATGCGGGTCCACGGTGATCACCCTTCTTGCACCCCGTTTCCTGAACTCGCCCGCCACGAATGAGGCATACTCCTTCATGGATGAGGCAAAGCCCAGGTCGTGCATAAGTGTGCCCGGATAAGGCTCCGATTCGCCCATGTAGCAGAATTTAACGCCCTCCCTGTCCAGCATGGTGGCAATATTCCTGAGACTGTTGCCCATCTCCTCCTCTATTTCCCTGTCGTTCAGCAGAGGTGCGAGCCGCATCAGCCACGGCAGCCTGAGCACACTTCCGACAATCGTTCTGCTGATGCCCTTCCCCCTTCCATGAAGGAAGGATGTCATTGCGCTGCTGTACGACATGAGCTGGTACATCTGTCCAGTATACAGGAGCGTTTCACCTGCGGCCGGTATGTTCAGACCCTTCGCCCATGCGGAAGCTCTCCTGCCCAGGGGGACGATCGAGTGGTAGCGCATTATCATCCTCTCCATCAGCCTGGCGAGCTGCGGTACACCTTCGCCCCTGCCCGTGATCAGCTCCCTTGCCATGTGGCTCACCCTTCCTGCATTGACTCCCGCGGGGCATACCTGAAGGCATGCGTAGCAGTCAAGGCAGGAGAAGAACGAGTCCGCGAATTGTGATATGCCTTCTCCCCTTGCTGCCGAGTCGAGCATCTCCCTGCCAAGCATCACCCTGCCCCTTGCTCCCCTGGAGCTGTTGTACCCTGACGACGGGAGGGTGGGGCACACGGCCTCGCAGAATCCGCAATTGATGCACCTGCCGGCTTCCTCGAGCAGGCGCTGCTCCGTACTGCTCAATCAAATACCTTCCCAGGATTGAGCAGCCCCTTCGGATCGAAAAGGGACTTCATGCTTTTCATGATATCAAGCGCCTTCTCGGAATGTCTTGAGCTGTATTCCATCCTCAGCAGGCCAATCTTCTCTATGCCGATGCCGTGCTCCGCAGAAACACTCCCGCCATGCTCGAGAGCAGTCTCTGCAAGATGGGTATGAAACCTTTCGACCCTGCCCGTTTCCGCTGAGTCGCTGAAATCGACGAAGATGTTCGCGTGTATGTTCCCGTCGCCTATATGGCCGAAGAGGGCAACACGCACACCATCCGCCGAAACAAGCTCCCCAATCCTCCGCAGGACCGCGGGAAGGGAGGAAGGAGGAACAACAATGTCACCTATCACAACGGCGTCCCTTTCACTCTTCCTCAGCTTCAAGAGGGATGAGTAGGCACCTTTTCTGGCCGTGTAGAGCCTTTCCATCTCATCCCTGTCCCTGGTGGACACTACTCCGGTGGCGCCGTTTTCGCTCAGCATGGCCGAAGCGGCAGCCAGCCTCCTTCCAATCGCTTCTCCCGGGCCATCCACATCGAGCAGAAGCACATAAGGCGCGCGTACTTCGAATTTGAATGTACCTGTCGACTCGACTGCATCCATTGTCATTCTGTCCATGTACTCTGCTGTCAGAGGCTCAATGCCCGATGCTTTTATTGCCGCCACGGCCCTTCCGAGAGACTCTATATCCATGAAAAACGCCAGCACCCTGCCCACCTCTTCAGGCTTCGAGACTATCTTCAGGAATGCCCTGGTCACAACAGCAAGTGTGCCCTCGCTCCCGACTATCAGCGAGGTCAGGTCATAACCAATCCTCGACTTGAGCGTCCTGTTGCCTAGCCGAAGAACAGAGCCGTCCATCAGAACGGCCTCCAGGCCAAGAATCCAGTCCTTTGTGGTTCCGTAACGCACGCAGTGGAGCCCCCCGGCGTTGGTATTTATGATGCCTCCGACAGTGGCTGCTATTGAACTGCCAGGGTCTGGCGGGAATAACTGGCCCAGTTTGGATAATTTCAAATTCAGGCTGTCGATCCTGACTCCGGCCTCCACCTCGGCGCACCTGTCCTCGACGCTGATGCTCAGGACAGAGTCCATGCGCAGGAGGCTCATCACCACCGCATTGTCAACTGCTATCGAGGCGCCGGTGAGGGATGTGCCGCCCCCGCGCGCCACCACCCTGATGGAGTGGTCGTTGCAGTACTTCAGGACGCGTGAAACCTGTTCCGTGGTGCGCGGCAGCACGACTGCTACGGGCAGCTTCCCCTGAAAATGGGATGCATCCCTGCTGTATGGTATGAGTTCCTCCCTTGAGGAAAGGACGCCATCCGGCACAATTGCAGTCAAGTCCTCGTGCAGCCCCATCTGAGTCCTACCGCCTAAACGCTAAGCAGAGCTTGTTATTCATCGTTTTGCATCCCCGGCTGGATGAGTGCCGAAGCGGCAAATCGCACCATCTCGGTTCAACCGTGATGGCTGGCGCTGTGGTTTCGCCTTCCCCTGAGGATCGCGGAGCCACTCGGGTTGACCGTTATCCTCTTCCAGTCCATGGGTATCGGGTACCTGGACTGGTTTTCCGGCTCTGAGTCTATCAATATCTCCTGTGAGTACCAGTTCCTTGGAACTGTGAATTCCACAGGCTTCTCGCCGGGGTTGAGCAGAATCAGCAGATCCTCCTCGGATACGCTTTCGTCGTGATATCCAAGATCTTCAATGCCTGTTGCGGAAAGGAGTATGCCAATTGCCTTGCTGTCCGAATGCCAGTCTCCCTCCTGCATTTCTATTCCGTCCGGCCTTAGCCATGCGATGTCCTTGGCGCCGTCGGAGACGACAGTACCGTGGAAATAGCCCCTCCTGCGCAGGACATGGTACTTCATCCTTATGCTCACCATCCTCCTCGTGAAATCGAGCAGTAGCATCTGCCTCTGTCCGATGTTCCAGTCATACCAGCTTGTCGAGTTATCCTGGCAGTAGGCGTTGTTGTTTCCACGCTGCGTCCTTCCTATCTCATCACCTCCGAGAATCATCGGTACACCGTGGGAGGTGAGCAGCGTGATCAGGAAGCTCCGTATCCTGCGCTGCCTCTGGAGGTTTATCACCGGGTCGTCCGTTTCACCCTCGACGCCCATGTTTGAACTCAGGTTGTCATCCATCCCGTCCCTGTTGTCCTCGAGGTTTGCCTCGTTGTGCTTCGTGTTGTAGCTCACAAGGTCGTTCAGTGTGAAGCCGTCGTGAGAGGTCACGTAGTTGATGCTTGCATGCGGCCTCCTTCCGTTGGCAGCATAGAGATCGGATGACCCTGAGAATCTGGTCGCAAATTCTGACAGGTTGTTGGGTGACCTTGTCCAGTACCGCTTCACTGAATCCCTGTACTTGCCGTTCCACTCGGCCCAGTGTGTCGGGAATTGCCCCACCTGGTAGCCGCCCGGGCCGACATCCCACGGCTCCGCTATGAGCTTGAGCCTTGAGATTATCGGGTCCTGGTGTATGACGTCGAAGAAGGATGACAGCCTGTCCACGGCGTACAGCTCCCTTGCAAGTGTGGATGCAAGGTCGAACCTGAAACCGTCCACATGCATCTCGGTGGCCCAGTACCTCAGGCTGTCCATAATAAGCTGGAGCACCTGCGGGTGCCTTGCGTTCAGCGTGTTCCCC
The DNA here is from genome assembly GCA_021817225.1 of Thermoplasmata archaeon. Classification (GTDB taxonomy): domain Archaea; phylum Thermoplasmatota; class Thermoplasmata; order Sysuiplasmatales; family Sysuiplasmataceae; genus JAJZXY01. The sequence continues at coordinate 31,230 of JAKAVR010000007.1, read as the reverse complement.
GTCCCTGTAAAATCAACGTAGAATCGGGGATTATCATACGCCAGCCTGTAATACACGCTGTTGTCTATTCCCCTGAAACTGAGCGTTGGGCCGAGGTGGTTGCCCTCGCCTGTGTGGTTATAGACGACATCCAGTATTACCTCTATGTTGTTTTCATGGAATGTCCTGACCATTTCCTTGAATTCGTTAACGGAGCCCTGCGGCGAACTGTCGGAAGAGTACCTGACGTCAGGCGCGAAAAATCCGACTGTATTGTACCCCCAGTAGTTCGTGAGTCCCCTGTCAATCAGCTCCTTGTTTGCCACCTTCTGATGGACAGGCATCAGCTCGACCGATGTTATGCCCAAATCGGTGAGGTACCGGATCATCTTCGGTGACGCAATGCCACTGTATGTGCCCCTTCTTGACTGCTCCACCTCCGGATGGTTAAGCGTCAGTCCCTTGACATGAGTCTCGTAGATGACAGTGCTGCTCAAGTTGTGGCGCGGATTCCTCACCCCTTTCCAGTCAAACGAGCTGCCGATAACCGCGCACTTGGGCAGAGACTTTGAGCTGTCGGACAAGCTGAACGACATATCGGCCTGATCGCTCCCCATGACATAACCGAAAAGATCGTTTGTCCAGCTGATCGTACCATCCAGCGCCCTTGCGTACGGATCGAGGAGCAGCTTGTTGCTGTTGAACCTGTGACCGAGTTCCGGCTTGTACGGGCCATCGACCCTGTAGCCGTACAGGTCTCCGGGCTTTATGCCCGAGACGAAAATGTGCCAGACATAATCGTCAACCTCCTTGACTTCGAATTCCTCTGCAGGTTGTGCCGTTCCCTGGCTGTCGAAAAGCTGAAGCGTCACTTTTTTCGCATTCTCTGAATAGATGGCAAAATTCGCGCCATCATCCTCCAGAGTCACGCCCTGCGGATATGGAGAGCCTATTCCCGTTCTCCGAGAGGCAGCCACACATCCCCGTCAGTTGAAATCATTATTTAGTCTTTGTTCACCGGGTTCCGCTACCAGCAACCGGATGGCGCGCATCGGTATGTCTACCCATGAAGGCCTGTTGTTCATTTCATATCGCAGCTCGTAGACTGCCTTCTCCAGAGTGAAAAAGCGGACAAGACCGATCATGCCTTCAAATGATTCAGGCAGATACTGGATAACAGGCGAATATGCGCTCCAGTAAGACTCGAGGAAGGCAGAGGATGCCCTGCTCCTCCAGCGAACACCAGGCCCGCTGTCCGGCCAACCGGAGCCGATCTTCCTTTCTGCAAAGCTTATTGCATAGTCCAGCGAGCGGAGCATGCCGCTCACGTCCCTGAGCGCACAGTGCCGCGATCTCCTGTAACCGAGCGAGCGCATCGGCTCCCCCTCAAAATCAATGATATAGAATTGATCACCCGCCTTGAGCACCTGGCCGAGATGGTAGTCACCGTGGATTCTTATCTTGTGCATGCGCCCCGAATCCAGTCTTCTCACGATACCGGCTGCGCCGAGTAGCTCCTTCTCCGAGCTTGAAAGTTCGCCCGCAAGCCGTGCGATGCCCGGCTCCATTCCAGTGAATTTTTTCCTGACAAGCGCAAGAGTATCTGCAACCAGAGAGCAGTAATCATCCGCCCACTTCGATGTATCTTGCGAAGTCACGGCGACGGGAGTGAATTCGCCGTCCGCCTTCAGCGATGCGAGTGCATTATGGAGCGAGGATGTCAGCTTCCCGAGCTTCCTCACAAGCCCGAGGCATGACAGACTGCGACTTTCGTCATCCAGGTCCGTTTTCCCGGTGCCTGCATTGGCAAGGAATGCACCAAGGCTGCGTGTGAAGTACGTCCAGCAGTCACCCTCGTTCTCCACAAACTGGCTGAGTGAGCCGATGGTGTATCGCCTGTCGTCCCTGTATTCGAGCCTCCCCAACGGCCCGGGGACGTTCCTGAACCCGGAGGAGAATGCAAGGCGCGAAGGAATCTCGTAGTCCGGGTTCTCGCCCGGCTCGATCTTCCTGTAGCTCTTGTAAATCGAGCTGCCGTCAATTACCACGGAAGTATTGCTCTGCTCGGTGGATACCACGTAAACCTCTTGCGCGCGGGGGGAGGAGACCATGAGCGAAGTGCTTTCCCCCTTTATTGTTCCCCTCTGCATCTTAAGCGCGGAGTTTGAGAAAAGAAGGGAGGATACAAATTTCAGGAAGCTGCTGCTATAGAGCGCGTCCTCGAACCAGAGACTCGAACCTTCATGCTCGACGCTGAAAAAGAGCGGCGCTGCTGGAGCGCGGCGCTGCCCGGAAATCGACAGAGGAACGAAATAGTCATCTGTTCCGCCCTGCGCGTATGATAAGCGGAGGAAGAGAAGCAGGAACTCATCTCCCCCGGACTGGACCTCTCCGTAATCAAGCAACTCAAATGTCTCAATAGTCTTCGACTTGCTGCCGAACCAGCGCAGTGACTGAAGTTTTTCAACCGTCCCGGAGGCAACAGGCATGAGAAGGGCCGGAACAATCCGGGCCATTCAATCCTCCTCGTCTTCCCCAGTCGGCTGCTTGAGGCTCAGCCAGAAAAAGGCACGCGGGTGGAGAGTGAAGAAATAGGGCAGCTCCCCGATGCGCGGGAACTGGGCATCGGTTATCGCCTCAACAGGCCTGAGTCCCGCAAACTCGGGAAGAGAGAGTTCGAGGTATGTTGGCTTCCTGGAAAAGTTGAAAATGCAGAGCATGCGGTTGTCCTGGTAGCTCCTCACGTATGACAGCACCCGCTTGTTCCTGTGCTCAAGGAACCTTATCTCGCCCCTTCCGAGCACCTGTGCGTACTTCCTCCTGACGGCGAGCATTCTCCTCACCCAGTTCAGAAGCGACGACGGTAGCCTGTTCTCAGACTCGACGTTGACGCTTTCATAGTGGTAGTTAGGATTTGTGATTGGCGGTGAGAAGAGGCGCTCCCCGTCGGCTCTCGAAAATCCAGCGTTTCTGTCATGGGACCACTGCATTGGCGTCCTCACCCCGTTCCTGTCACCGAGGTATATGTTGTCGCCCATGCCGAGCTCGTCGCCGTAGTAGAGTATGGGTGAGCCGGGGAGGGATAAAATCAGGGCGTGGACAAGCTCGAGGGACGCCCTGTCATTGTCGAGCAGCGGGGCGAGCCTCCTCCTTATGCCCATGTTGAGGCGCATCTTCGGATGCTTTGCGTACTCGGAGTACAATATGTCCCTTTCCTCGTCGGTGACCATCTCCAGGGTCAGCTCGTCATGGTTCCGGAGGAAGATGCCCCAGTCGCATTTCTCAGGTATCGGTGTTGTCTGCTTTACTATGTTAATCACCGGATAGGCGTCCTCCTTTGCAAGCGAGATGTATATCCTGGGCATCAGGGGGAAATTGAAGGCCATGTGGAACTCATCCTGGTCGCCAAAGTATGACTTTGCCTCCGTCGGCCACTGGTTTGCCTCCGCCAGAAGGATTGTTCCTGGAAATTCGGCCTCCAACATCCGCCTGACGTCCTTGAAGAAGATGTGTGTTTCAGGAAGGTTTTCACAGGTCGTCCCCTCCCTCTCGTAGATATAGGGGACGGCGTCGCACCTGAACCCGTCCAGGCCCATGCGGAGCCAGAATCTCATGACGTTCCTCATCTCCTCGCGGACCTCGCCGTTGTCATAATTCAGATCCGGCTGGTGGCTGTAGAACCTGTGCCAGTAGTACTGCTTTGTCTTCGGCTCCCATGCCCAGTTGGATGTCTCCGCATCTGTGAATATTACCCTCGCTCCGGGGTACCTGGTGTCCTCGTCGCTCCAGACAAACCAGTTCCTCCTGGGCGACTCCCTGCCTGATATTGCCTCCCTGAACCAGCTGTTCTGGTCCGAGCAGTGATTCATGACAAGGTCTGCAATCACGCGCATGCCCCTCGAGTGGGCATCCGAGAGAAGCAGCCTGAAGTCCTCGACCGTGCCGTATTCAGGCTGGACGGAATAATAGTCGGAGATGTCGTATCCGTCATCCTTGAGGGGAGACCTGTAGAAAGGGAGGAGCCACAGGCAGTCCACGCCAAGTGCCGCGAGGTAGTCAAGCTTGAGCCTGATGCCGTTGAAGTCGCCTATGCCATCATCGTTGGAATCGTAGAATGACTTCACGGGAATCTCGTAGAATATCGCATCCCTGTACCAGAGCTGGTCTTTCATGGTGAAAACCTTTCTATGGCAAACACGTGGCCCGGCCTTTCACCGGGAACAAGTCGTACGTAGTTATACTCTCCGTACCACCTGAAGAGCTCTCCTGTGAGAAGGTCGCGGACGCCGTAGCTTTCGTCGGAACGGACGCCAAGCCTGTCAATCGGGACTCTGAGAACAGCGTCCTGGGCCTCGTAAGGGTTTATGTTGACTACAATCATGAGCACATCGTCCCCATCCACAGACTTCTTCGTGTAGAGGACGAGGTTCGGGTTCGGCGCGGGATGGAATTCAAGATTGCCAAGCTCCTGGAGCGACTCGTGGTCGCGCCTTATCTCGTTGAGGCGTGTTATCAGCTTCTTTATGTTGCCCTTCCTGTTCCAGTCCCTCTGCCTTATCTCGTACTTCTCCGAGTTCAGGTACTCCTCCCTCCCGGGCAGCGCCTCACTCTCGCAGAGTTCGAAGCCGCTGTACACGCCCCAGAGGGGTGACAAAGTGGCTGCAAGAAGTGCGCGAAGCATGAAGGCAGGCCTTCCGCCCTTCTGCAGGACAAACGGAAGTATGTCAGGCGTGTTTGTGAACAGGTTGGGCCAGAAGAAATCGGCGATGCCACTCTTGTTTACCTCGGCAAAATATTCCTCCAGCTCCCAGTTGAAGTTCTTCCATGTGAAATAGCTGTAGGACTCGGTGAAGCCCAGTTTGGAAAGTTCATACATTACCTTGGGCCTGGTGAATGCTTCAGACAGGAAGATGACCTCAGGATGCTCCTTCTTGATTTCACCAATCACCCACTCCCAGAAGGCAAACGGCTTGGTGTGCGGATTGTCCACCCTGAAAATGGTCACTCCCGCTTCTATCCAGAAGTCGAATATGCTCTTCAGCTCATTCCAGAGCCCCTTCCGGTCGCCTGTCTCAAAGTTGAACGGATAGATGTCAAAGTACTTCTTTGGCGGATTCTCAGCATACCGAATCGAACCGTCACTCCTGTGATAGAACCAGTCCGGGTGTTCCCTGACATATGGGTGGTCAGGGGAGCACTGGAATGCAATGTCGAGTGCAACTTCCATCCTTTTCTGCCTTGCCTTCCTGAGCAGCTGCTTGAAATCTGCAAGGGTGCCCAGCTCCCTGTTGATCGACTTGTGCCCTCCGTCGCTGCTGCCGATGGCCCATGGACTGCCAGGATCTGTTTCCAGTGCGACAGGCGAACCGTTTCTTCCGCGCCTGTTTGTCGTCCCTATCGGATGTATCGGGGCAAGGTAGAGAATATTGAAGCCCATTGCGGAAATGTCGTCGAGCCTCTGGATGCAGTCTTCGAAATTGCCATGTCTGCCTTCGGCCTTCGACTGTGATCTCGGGAAAAGCTCGTACCAGCTTGCAAACCTGGCGAGTCTGCTTTCAACGACTATCTCAAGCTCCTTCCCGAACCTTGTGCAGTCCCTCTTCTGGTTCCTTGTGGCAAGTTCCACGGTGCGTGCATCGGATGCAATCTCCGTGGCATGTGACTGCCCTGCTTTCTGCATCCTCGCAGCAATCTCCGCTATCGCTTTGCCCTCGCTCCCCGATGATGAGGCAATCTCGCCGAGCATTGCCATGCCTATTTTCAAATCCTGCGCTGTGTCCTCTCCTGCAAGCTGCCACTTCTTCAGGCTTTCCAGCCATGTCGAGTACCTGTCTACCCATGCTTCGATCGTGAACCGGTACACTCCGATCTCTTCCGCCCTGAACTCCCCCTCCCACCTGTCATCCTGCCCCTGTCTCATGGCTGACCTGTGCCAGTCGTCTTCACCCTCCTTCCTGAAAAGGAGCTCGGCGGCAAGCAGCTCAGTCCCGTGGGTGAATATGTCTGCGCGGACGGATATCGCATCGCCCAGCGCACGCTTCGCTGGAAAGGCGCCGCACTCGACCTGGGGTGTGACTTCGCCTATAATGATGCTGCCAGGAAGCGGCATATCTCAGACCTCCCCGGATGGTATGAATATCTCTCCGGACAGCGGGGGCAGCGTGATGCTTATCGACTGCATCCTTCCATGCATGGGAATGTCATCCGATTCCACGCCGCCAAAGTTGCCGATCCCGCTGCCTCCGTATTCCGATGCGTCCGAATTGAAGAGTTCGTTGTATTTTCCCTTCCAGGGAACGCCTATCCTGTAATTGTACCGGGGCACCGGCGTCATATTGAAGACGAACAGAAGCCCTTTTCCCCCATCTGCCGAGTGCCTCACGAAGCTGATGACACTGTTGTCTGAGTCGCTGAAATCTATCCATTCGAATCCGCGCGGATCGCAGTCGAGCGAATGTAGCTGTTTGTGCTGTCTGTACAGACCGTTGAGATCGCCCACAAGGAGCGACACCCTGCTGTGCGACGGGAAGTCGAGCAGGATCCAGTCAAGGCTCCTGCTTTCGTTCCACTCGGACCACTGGCCGAACTCCGTTCCCATGAACATCAGTTTCTTGCCTGGGCTGCCATACATGTATGTGAGGCACAGGCGCAGGTTCGCGAATTTCTGCCAGTAGTCGCCAGGCATCTTTGACAGCATTGAACCCTTGCCGTGCACCACCTCGTCGTGAGAAAAAGGGAGCATGAATTTTTCGCTGAATGCGTACCAGACGGAAAAGGTCAGGTTGCGCTGATGGTAACGCCTGTAGACGGCATCCTTTGTGAAGTACTCGAGTGTGTCATGCATCCACCCCATGTTCCACTTGAAATCGAATCCGAGTCCTCCGAATTCAACCCTGTTTGTGACACCGCCCCAGGCGGTGGATTCCTCGGCAATCGTCAGTACGCCCGGGTATTTTTCATGGAGGACCCTGTTCAGCGACCTGAGAAAGTCTATCGCCTCGATGTTTTCCCTCCCGCCGTACTCGTTGGGAACCCACTCTCCCTCCTTCCTTGAATAGTCGAGATACAGCATTGATGAGACGGCGTCTATCCTCAGGCCGTCGGCGTGGTATACACCTGTCCAGAAGAGTGCGTTGCTTGTCAGGAAATTCCTTACCTCGTTCCTGCCGTAATTGAAAACGTTGGTTCCCCAGTCGGGGTGCTTTCCCTTCCTCGGATCCATGTGGTCGAAGAGATGCGTCCCGTCATACATCGAAAGACCGAACTCATCATCTGGGAAGTGCGCAGGGACCCAGTCAAGGATCACGCCAATCCCGTTCAAGTGGCACTCGTTGATGAACCACATCAATTCCTGCGGGGTGCCGTACCTCGAGGTTGCGGAGTAGTAGTTGATCACCTGGTAGCCCCAGGACGCGTCGAGAGGATGTTCCATGATGGGCATCAGCTCGATGTGAGTGAATCCAAGCATCTTCATGTATTCTATCAGCTCCCTCCCTGCTTCCACGTAGGAAAGGAAAGTGCCGTCCGGCCTCCTGCGCCACGAGCCCAGGTGGACCTCGTAGACCGATACCGGCCCGGAGATGCTCCCCGCCTGTTTCCTTGCTGCCATCCATGCCCCGTCCGTCCAGTCAAAAGAAAGCGTCGTGACAATGGAACCGGTCCTTGGCCTCATCTCTGTCCTGAAGGCGTACGGGTCTGTTCTGACCCTTACCTTTCCGTCAACTGCCGACCTGATTGCAAACTTGTATACCTCGTCCACACCAACATCCGGGATGAAAAGCTCCCATATGCCGGAGTGCTTCACGTTCTCCATCGGATGAGCTCCGGGCGTCCAGTGGTTGAAATTCCCCACTACGGCTACTGCCGACGCATTCGGTGCCCAGACAGCAAACCTTGTCCCGGCAACTCCACTCACATCGGCGGTGTGGGCGCCGAGAGATTCATAGCTGAGCAGCAGCTCCCCCTTCTTGAAGAGATATGCGTCAAAGTCAGAGAGCTGCGGAGCGAACTGATACGGATCATGCTTCCTGCTTGTGTAGCCTGAGGCGTCCGTGTAGGCGACAACATACCTGTCCGTCGGCACCTCCATGCCGAGAGAGACGCTGAATGAGCCAGACTCGGACACTTTCTGAAGATCTGCTATCTTGGATCCGTCGGTCGACTCGATCCAGGCCGTTCGTGCAAGCGGCAGGAAACAGTTGATTTCCTTCGACTCTTCCGTTTCGTGGCAACCCAGGAATCTGAATGGCTCGGGCTCCTCGAACTGCTCTACCGTCTTCAGCATCGTTTCCATAATCACTCAACCATCTTGTGCTTCAGCTGTCACATTTGATTGGAGAGGAGTTCTTTAATATCTTCTTTTGTGATTATCGGCTGCCCAAATTTCAATGCTGCCCTCCAGCCGGTCCGCAAATGCGACGGTTTGATTGTGGGGCCGCATCACAAATGCTAACTAATAGGGAGTTCTAAACAGTTGCACGGGCATCCTAACGGGTGGCCGTCTGGGTGTAAAGCATGCAGGTCGTTGTTTCAGCCAGCGGGGGCACAACCAGGATCGTTGTGAACGGTTACACTCCTGTGATTGACTATCACTTCAAGGGGAGAGATTCAGGCAGGGCGAGGGATGTCAAGACAGGATGCGGGACGCTTGGATTCGAGGAAAACGGGCCCGGATTGACAGTGAGGAAGGATCTCGAGACATTCGAGCATGTCGTCGGATTTGGTGAAAAGGCGTTTGAGCTGGAGAGAAAAAGGCTCATACTCAGGATGTGGAACAATGATCCGGGCGGTTACAGGCGGGGAGATGATCCCATATATCTCTCCATACCTTTCTACATCTCGATAAGGGAAAAGGCAACAGGTTTCTTCGTCAATTCCGTATCTGGTATAACCTTCGATGTTGGTGTGAGCGAGTACGACAGGATAATTGTCCGCATTCCGGAGACGGGCCTTGAAATGTACGTGTTCGAGGGTGACACCGTCCAGGAAGTGCTGGAACAGTTCCTCCGACTCACTGGGATGCCTTTCATGCCTCCCGAGTGGAGCCTTGGACACCAGGTCTCAAGATTCAGCTACTATCCGGAAAACACAATCATGGGCGTGGCCGAGGAATACAGCAGGATAGCGCCCGTCTCGGCGATTTACCTCGACATTGATTACATGGACTCGTTCAAGATATTCACATGGAACAAGAGAATTTTCGGTGACCCGTCAGGCATGATAGAAAGCCTTCACAGAAAAGGTGTCAGGTCTGTGGCAATAATGGACCCGGGGCTGAAGGCAGAACAGGGGTACAACCACTTCGAGGAGGGTATGGGCAGCTATGTGGAAACTTCAAACCAGGAGCTCTACCTTGGCAGGGTGTGGCCGGGGCTGTGCGCATTCCCCGATTTCTTTGATGAAAGGGCGGTCAGGCACTGGAAGGGAATGGTCAGGTCATTCATGAAGGAGAACGGGGTCGACGGACTCTGGCTTGACATGAACGAGCCCAGCGTGTTCAACGAGGGAAAGACTATTCCGGGCGATGCGGTGCACAATGTGGGAGGCAGGAAGATCAGGCATGATGTTGTCCACAACGCATACGCCCTGCTGGAGGCAAGGGCGACTTTCGAAGCAATGAGCGAGGTGATCCCGGAGCCCTACATTCTGTCAAGATCAGGATTTGCGGGAATTCAGAAATATGCAGCGGTCTGGACGGGGGACAACATATCATCATGGGACGATCTCAGGCTTCAGATACCGATGGTCACAAGCATGGGGATATCGGGCGTTCCTTTCGCAGGGTGCGATTTGGGGGGCTTTGCTGGAAGGACCGAGCCCGAGCTTGTTGCGCGCTACTACCAGATGGCAGCCTTCTTCCCTGTGTACAGGAACCACAAGTCAAAGGACGGGTCAGACCAGGAACTCTTCCTCCTTCCGGAACGGTACAGGAAGATGGCCGTGGAGGCGGTGCTGATGCGGTACAGCTACATGCCGTACCTGTATTCGCTTGCATGGGAGGCGCATGCGAAGGGCCATCCCGTGGTGCGACCACTCTTCTATTCCTTCCAGAATGACAGGACTTCCTACAGTGTCAATGATGAATACATGGTGGGGGATGGATTGCTTTACGCCCCGGTGCTTGACAGGGGGGCTGAGGGAAGGGATGTGTACCTTCCTGAAGGGGAGTGGTTCTCGCTCGACGACGGCAGGGTGCACAAGGGGCAGCAATGGTTCAGGAAGGAAGGGACAATGAACCTTTTTGTGAGGAAGGGTTCGATAATTCCAATGAGCGGCAACAGGTTCCTTGTATACGGGGGCGGGAAATTCCTGAAGTATGACGGCGAAGAGCACAGGCTTTCTTCCGGGACAGACTCTTTCGATGCCGGGAGCGTCCTGGGCAAATGCACCGTCACATTCCTCGGTACAGAGAAGGAGGCGGCCGCGACGGACGGAAAAAAATGCGTTGCCTCGCGTGAGACCGGGAGAACAACAGTGGGCCCCGCCAGCTTCAGGAGAGTCGTGCTTGAATAGGAAATCGCGGAATCTGCAGGCATCCCTGTGATGATCGGTTGCACCGTGGAAACAATGGTCGGAATAACAGCTGGAGCACATCCTGCACTCGCGATGCGGAACGTCCACCACAACGGCCCCGACGGCTGCTGCCCCCCTGCAACTGAGACGACCGATGGAGGACTTAAGCCTGAAAGCAGGGAATATTCTGTGCCGGGGCGTCCGGGCCATGGCATTTCAGTGAGACGTCCATCGACTGAAGTCACATGCCCGGGGGCTACTGTCAATTGGACTGCCGGGGACGGGATTTGAACCCGCGGCCTTCGGATTTCTCAAGGCACCGCGCCGGGATCCTTATGAGTCCGACGCTCCGCCAGTCTGAGCTACCCCGGCTTGCAGTGTGAAAAGAGATAAGCTGCCTTTCAGCTTGCATCCCCGATCTCTTCAGGGGACAGTTCCTCTTCGGCCCTCTTTTCCTGCCGCTTCTCGGGTTCCGCAGGCGGCTCCTCCGCTGCTGGTTCGGGTGCCTGAGACGCTTCAGGTGGCTGGACATCTTGTTTTTCGGCCGCGGCTACTTCGCTGAAGGACTGTGTCTCGGAAGGGAAACCGATGATTTCGCTTCTCCTTATCTCCACTTTCTTCATCGGTATTATGATCTTTGTGGCGTTCGAAATCTCCTTCGCCATGTCACCGGAAACAATTGCCTTGATGACCTCTGGAAGGAGCATCGTCGAAGCCTGGCTCTGGACAACACTTACCATCACGTTTCTAAGCGATGTTTCCTGGGAGGACTGAATTCTCCTTTCTGTGACCACCATCGGCTTGATCCTGATCTTGAATCCTTCCTTTGTCACCGCATCGACAACATGCTCCGTCTTTGTCCTTTTCCTCCTTGTCAGTCGCCTGACATAGTCGTTTGTCAGGTCGTGCCCTATGAACTGTGTGTGAACCTCGCTTCCCTTGATGCTGTTTGCCTTGAATCGCAACTTGATATGCATCTTGGAGAAGTCTCCCGTGAGATCCTGGACGGTCGCCTCAGTGATCCTATCCCTCAATTCATCCGGTGTAGTTGCAGGCGTTTCGCCGAGCTCTATGGAGTTGAACATCTCTGGAGCATATATCTTGAACCAGGTCTTTTCCTTCCATTTGTCCTTGACCTTCCGTGATGATTTGGATTTGTCAGCCATCAGTGCACGACCGTATCAATCGTTAGTAAATTGAATTCATATAAAATACTTGCTTGGATGCACCTGTGGGTAACCCATGATACAATTTCAGATGTGGCGACACAACAGGCGTGTGTCATATGCTATCAGTTGTCTGCCATTAAAGGTATAAGTGGTCAGAATAATACCATGCGAGAAACAAAATGACGGATGTCGGGAAGCCTGCCTGGCTGAAGGTGAGGATGGAGGCGACAGAGGAGTATGCCACTCTTCGCAGCAGACTCAAGTCACTTCAGCTGCATACAATATGCGAAGAAGCAAAATGCCCCAACCAGTCGGAATGCTGGGCTGGCGGAACCGCGACTGTCCTCCTTATGGGAGACAAATGCACCAGGGGCTGCAGATTCTGCTCTGTCAAAACCGCAAATCCGATGCGGGTGCTCGACAATGACGAACCGGTGAGGGTGGCAAGGGCGGTGAAGGAGAGCGGCCTTGCCTATATTGTTCTGACCTCAGTCGACAGGGACGATCTGGCGGATGGAGGCTCATCGCACATCGCCAGGACGGTCCGGGAAATCAAGGCAGGAAGCAATGTGCTTGTAGAGGTACTTATGCCCGACTTCAGGGGCGACACGACAAGCCTTGACAGGATAATCGCGTCAGGAGCGGACGTCCTTGCTCACAACGTGGAAACGGTGAGAAGGCTGACACCCTCCGTGCGCGACAGGAGGGCCGGCTACGACCAGAGCCTTGCTGTTCTTGAACACCTGAAGAATGCGTCCGGGGGAAGAGTCACAAAATCCTCCATCATGGTCGGACTGGGGGAAAGACACGAAGAGCTCGTTCAGACAATGACTGATCTGCGCCGTGTCGGCGTGGATGCCCTGACAATCGGGCAGTACCTCCAGCCGACGCAACGGCATCTTCCTGTTGTCGAATTCATCAGCCCTTCCGCGTTCGGCGAATATGAAAAGGCCGCGAAAGACCTTGGCTTCGGCATGGTTGCATCAGGACCGTTCGTAAGGAGTTCTTACAGAGCAGGGGAACTCTATCTCGAGGGGCTCGCCAGGAACAGGAATGCCGGGATGGACAGGCAGTTGCCGAAACAGCTTCAAGGAAAGTGGACGACTTGAAAGAAAGCACAGTTATGGAAAAGAAGACAGGTATGCTGCAGATAATCGATAATGAAGGAAACTACAGGAGGGAACTGGAACCGGCTATTCCGGAAGAACTCCTCTTGCGCATGTACCGGACAATGGCCACGGTGCGCAAGTTCGAAGAAATCTCAATGGGACTGCAGCGGCAGGGAAGGATAGGGTTCTACATAGGCGCAGCGGGCCAGGAAGCATGCAGCGTGGGTTCGACGGCAGTTCTCAAGAAAGAAGACTGGATATTCCCGGCATACAGGGAACCCGGTGCACTTCTCCTCAGGGGAGAAACGGTCCTGCAGCTGTTTCACCAGCTTTTCGGGAATTCGCTCGACTACAACAAGGGAAGGCAGATGCCCAACCATTTCAATTCAAGGGAGAAGAATGTCGTCACCCCTTCGAGCCCGATCGCGACGCAGATACCGCATGCTGTAGGTATGGCCATGGGAGCGAAGATAACGAAGAAGAAGGAGATAGCGCTCACATTCTTCGGCGACGGTGCAACATCCGAGAACGACTTTCACTCAGGCATGAACTTCGCTGGCGTGTTCAAGGCTCCCGTAATATTCTTCTGCCAGAATAATGGTTATGCAATATCGCTGCCCACGAGCAGGCAGACGGCTTCCGAGACGCTCGCTCAGAAGGCATCAGCATACGGCATACCGAGCGAAAGGGTTGACGGGAACGACATTCTTGCCGTCTACTCTGCTGCAAAGAAGGCTGCGGAAAGGGCAAGAAACGGGGAGGGACCCACAATGATAGAGGCGCTGACCTACAGGCTCGGCCCTCATTCCTCTTCCGACGATCCTACCAAGTACAGGGAAAACAGGGAAGTCGAGGAGTGGAAGAAGAGGGATCCGATTAGGAGGATGGCTGGCTACCTCAGGAAGAAAGGGTACCTGGATGACGAGTCGGACAGGAAACTGATGGATGATATCGACAAAGAAATAAGGGCGGCAGCAAAGAAGGCGGAGGCAGTTCCAAAGCCACCGGTCGAGAGCATATTCGAAAACGTCTACTCCAGCATGACCTGGAACCTGAAGGAGCAGATGGAGGAGACCGTGGGCCGATACGGACCAGGATACACGGGGAGATGATTCGGATGACGGTCAGGACGCTTCTTCAGTCGGTTACGGATGCAATGAAAACGGAAATGGAGCTGGACGACAGGGTCGTGATCATAGGGGAGGACGTCGGCCGTGATGGCGGCGTTTTCAGGGCGACCGAGGGACTGCATGCGATGTTTGGAGGAGAGCGGGTGATGGACACACCGCTCAACGAGTCCGGGATCATCGGGACGGCAACCGGCATGGCGCTCTACGGAATGCGGCCCATAGCAGAGATTCAGTTCATGGATTTCATCTATCCTGCTTTCGACCAGATAGTGAGCGAACTTGCAAAGATCAGCTACAGGTCCGGTGGTACATACACTGCTCCGGTGGTCATCAGGACGCCATATGGCGGGGGCATCAAGGGCGGGCTCTACCATTCACAAAGTTCAGAGGTATACTTCGCCCACACTTCCGGACTGAAGGTTGTGACACCGTCGACACCCTACGATGCGAAGGGACTGCTTATTGCGTCAATACGTGACGAGGATCCGGTTGTCTTCCTTGAACCGAAGAGGATCTACAGGTCAGTCAAGCAGGAGGTGCCCGACGGAGCGTACACTGTGCCGATTGGAAAGGCGAGGATTGCGCTCGAGGGAAAGGATGTGTCAGTGATCACATACGGTGCATCTGTACATACTTGCCTGGAGGCTGCGGCCATGGTGGCCAGGGAGGGAATTTCTGCAGAGGTTGTCGATTTGAGGACGTTGTCACCACTCGATATAGAGACGGTGTTGAAATCTGTTGAGAAGACAGGGAGAGCTGTTGTGGCAAACGAGGCACCAAAGTTCTGCGGCTTTGGGGCGGAAATCGCTGCCCTGATAGCGGAGAAAGCTATAGACAGCCTCAGGGCCCCAATACTCAGGGTGTCCGGGTTTGACACGCCCTTCACCTACACATGGGAGAACGTCTATCTTCCTGATGCCGAGAGGGTAGCGGGATACATACGGAGATCTATGAGCTACTAGAGGTTTTGCAAATGGTCAGAGAATTCAAATTACCGGATGTTGGAGAGGGCGTTGCCGAGGGAGAGATAAGAAAATGGCTCGTCAGGGAAGGAGAGGAAGTCAGGGAGTTCCAGCCCATAGCCGAGATAATGACAGACAAGGTCAATGTCGAGATGACTTCGCCCTTCACGGGCAAGATTGTAAAGTTCACAGCGAAGGAGGGCGAGGTTGTGAAAGTGGGACAGTCCATACTCCAGTACGAGTCCGAAGGAGAGGAGGCCGAGAAGCCGCCCCTGGCGCCTCCTGCTCCTCAGATCAGGCAGGACCACGCGCCGCCAATCATCGAGAGCAGGAGCACGGTCCAGGTCAAGGCAACACCGGCTGTCAGGAAAAGGGCGAGGGAGCTTGGCATAGATCTTGGAACAGTCGTTCCCCACGACCCTTCCGGCAGGATTACAATCGAGGACCTGGAGACAGCGTCTGCGGCCCGGAAGGCTCCGCAGGCGAAGCAGGCAACGGCGGCTGTTTCTGGCGATGAAAGGATTCCAGTCGCGGGTGTCAGGCGCAAGATATTCGAGAGGATGACAGAGTCGAAGAGGAACATACCTCATTTCAACTACACCGATGAAGTCGACATGACGAACATCGTTGCAGCCAGGGACGTATTTTCTAAAAGGCTTGGAGAGAATGTGAAGGTGACCTACCTCCCATTCATAGTGAAGGCGCTGATCGCCGCGCTGAAGGACCATCCCGTGCTGAACTCAAGCTACGACGAAAAGGCAAATGAAATAGTTGTCAAGCATCATTACAACATAGGCATTGCAGTTGCGGCGCCTGACGGCCTTGTCGTGCCTGTGTTGAAAGATGCGGACACAAAGAGCGTCGCTCAGCTCTCCGAGGATATCGGCTCCCTTGCATCGAAGGCAAGGGCCGGGAAGCTGCAGCTGGCGGATGTGCAGGGCGGAACAATCACTGTGACAAATGTCGGCCCCATCGGCGGCCTGTTCTCCTCGCCCATAATCAACTATCCAGAGAGCGCCATAGTGGGCATACACAAGATAGAGCAGAGACCGGTGTTCAGGGACGGCCAGATTGTTGTCAGGCACATGATGTACTTCACGGTCGCCTGTGACCACAGGATAATAGACGGCGCCGAGGCGGCCCTTTTCGGCAACAGGTTCATAGAGTACCTGGAGAAGCCGTTCCTGCTGAAGCTGGAATGATTATGGAGAGGTTCGATGCGGTAATAATAGGCGCGGGACCGGGCGGGTATCCGTGCGCCATCAGGCTGGGCCAGCTCGGGAAGAAGGTGGCCATTGTGGAAGAAGAGGAACTGGGTGGTGAATGCCTGAATTTCGGGTGCATTCCGTCAAAGGCAATCATACAGATTTCAGACCTCTACCACAGGACCGTCGAAGCATCAGGCAAGGGAATTTTCGATGGCAGCCCGCCATCGCCCAGCATGAAGGGAATACAGGAGTTCAAGAAATCAGTCGTTTCAAAGATGACCAGGGGAGTTGAAACACTCCTGAAGGGAAACGGAGTGAGGATATTCAGGGGCAGGGGCAGGATTGCAGGCAGGGGGCTTGTGGAAGCAGCAGGCGAAACAATAGGGTGCGATTTTGCAGTGATTGCCACCGGCTCGAAGTTCATCGAGCTCCCGTCGCTGAAGTTCGACCACAAGAAGATAATCAATGTCAGGGATTTGCTTTCAATTGAAAAGCTGCCCGGCAGGATGCTTGTTGTGGGAGGAGGCTACATAGGGCTGGAAATGGGCGTGGCGATGGCGAAGCTCGGAACAAGGGTCTCTGTTGTCGAAATGATGCCGCAGGTCATGCCGGGGACCGAGCAGGAGATAATGAGGGTGGTAGATCGCAGGCTCAAGGCGCTCGGACTGGAGATCCGAACCAGGTCAGTGGTTGAGAAGGCAGAGACGAAAGGAAGCGCGCTTGTTTCAACCGTGAAGTCAGAGGACGGAACACAATCTGTCATCGAGAGCGACCTCATCCTTGTGAGCGTCGGGAAGAAGGCATCCACCGAAGGACTCGGACTGGAAAGCGCGGGGGTTGCGGTGGACGGGAAGGGTTTCATAATCACGGACGAGCAGTGCAGGACAAACGCTGACTGGATCTTTGCAGTTGGTGACGTAACAGGGGCGCCGTTTCTTGCGCACAGGGCGACTGCAATGGGCAAGGTGGCCGCTGAAGTAATTGCGGGGCAGCAGTCTGCAATGGAGCAGAAGGCGATGCCATACGCAGTGTTCACCGATCCGGAGATAGCCGCCGTTGGCCTTACCCAGTCGGAAGCGGAGGCCCGGGGGATCAGGGTGAAGGTGGGCAAGTTCCCGTTTTCTGCATCAGGCAGGGCAACGACCTTTGGAGAAAACGAGGGTTTTGTGAAGATCGTGGCAAGGGAAGACGATGAGACTGTTGTAGGATGCCAGATAGTCGGCAAGGACTCGTCCGAACTCATAAGCGAGGTTGCGCTCGCGATTGAGATGGGAGCCACGCTGGACGACATTGCTCTCACGGTGCACCCGCATCCCACCCTGCCTGAAGCGGTGATGGAGGCGGCAGAAGCAGCGAACAAGAGAGCGACGCACTTCATAGTAAGGTGACTGAATGCGCCCCGATCGCACAGCATCAGGAACATCCGCGGAACACATCAGCAGGAGGTGCAATGTGCTGGATCTTGGCCTCACGGACTACGGAACGTGCCTTGAAGTGCAGAGAAGACTCCTTGTAATGAGGCAGAATTCGGCAATCTGCGACACTCTTATTCTCACCGAGCACAACCCTGTCATCACTTTCGGCCGTGGATACAGGGACGCTCTCCCTGACCTGCCTGTCCCCGTCTTCCAGATAGAGAGGGGAGGCGAAGGCACCTACCACTGCCCTGGGCAACTTGTGGCATACCCGATACTGAACATATACGAAAACGGGACGGGGATAAGGACTCTTGTCTCAAGGGTGATGGGCGCAGCCGTGTCCGCGCTCGGGAGGCTGGGAATTGAGAGCGAGGGCAGGTTCGACCCTGTCGGTGTCTGGGTGGGCGGCAAGAAAATCGCTTCCCTCGGGATAGCTGTGAAGCGGTGGGTCACCTTCCACGGCATAGCGATAAACCTGAACAATGAGCTGGATGGTTTCGAGTACATCAACCCATGCGGAATGAGTGCCTCAACAATGACATCTGCGAAGCGAATCCTGGGAAGGAGGGTTGACATTGATGAGTTCAGGCATGACTTCGTTTCAGCCTTCATGGAATCATTTGATTTCGACGCGGAGCGCACCACGCTTGACAGCATTTCCGGCGGAGTGGATTCGGCGCATGGTGCAATGGCGCAGGAATCACTGCTCAGAAGCGCATATCGGAGAAAGGCTTAAAGGCAGCTCGCCAATGCACTTAATATGTTTCCAGTTCCCACCAGGTTCTTCGTGACATCTGGCAAGGCAATAAGCAAGGTTTCGGATCTGAATGCATTTGACCAGGCACTCATACTCGCGGGCATAGGCGAACAGAACCTGGTTTCTGTCTCTTCCGTTCTGCCGGTAGGAGTAAAGAAGGTTGCGAAGAAGAATCTGCCAAGGGGGATGGTGACACACTGCGTCCTCGCCCAGATGCGTGGAGGGGAGGGCGAGACGATTTCGGCGGGTATCGCGTACGGCTTCAGGGCGGACGGGCAGGGAGGATACGTTGCAGAAGGGCACATGTACGGCACGCAGAAGAACCTCAACCAGATACTCGAATGGAAAATGGACGAGATGTCGAAACTGAGGCGTATCAAGTTCAAGAAGATCTACTATGTTACCGAGGAGCTTGACATACCGCTTGACCACTACGGTGCGTGTCTTGCATCCGTTGTCTTCTCATTCGACTGATTGAATGGAGGCAGCTTGATTGTAGTCGCCTGCCCCTCGTGCGGTTTTGGAAAGGCTGCACAATCAGGTGTCGCAAGGACAAAATGTTCGCATTGCGGCAAGACAATAATCATCTCAAAGGCACTGAAGCACTACGAAGGGGAGGATGCCGGAGCCGCAAGGACCGCCCTCTTCATCATAAACGCGGGAATGAAACCGCATCAGCTCTCTCCCGGGGCGGTTGAGAAGGCGAGGAAACAGGGCGGAGCCGCCAGGCAGGTGGCAGGCAGGCAGGCTGCCAGGAGGAGCATGGACGATTTTCTATCATCGCACGACAGTTTCGGCATTGATGAATTTGCGGCCTTCCTCGGCATAAGCCCGGAACAGGCGGAGACAAGGATTATGAAGCTCGTGGAAGCGGGCGCAGTATATTCCTCGGCGAAGGGTGTCCTCCGTGTCGTCAGGTAAATCACATGAGTCTCTTGCTTCTTGCGGCACCAGGCGCGATCAGTTCCCTCGGCAGCAGACGGGTCAGGACAGCCAGGTAAACAGCGACTGAGACTGCAAGGGCCGAAATGTCGAAAAGCATTGTGAGCGCCGAGGGGCGAAATGAAAACACGGGGATCATGATGACATTGAATACCGCCTGCAGCAGAATGGCGTATGCAGTGCCCCTTGAGGCCGTTCCGCTCTCTATGCCGTAGCCTATGATGGAACCTGTCGCCCCGCCGAGCAGTTCAATGCCGAAAGTATAGACTATCAGGACAAGCAGCGTCGGTATGTTGAACGAAGCAGCCCCCGAAAAGACTATGCCGTATTCTCCAAGCGCAACACCCGCGGCCATGGATGTTCCCAGGGAGTAGCCGTAAAATCTTCCGGAGCCCTTTCTCCTCACCCTCGGGTAGTTGAGTATCACGAGCACAAGGAGCTGCTGTATCGCAACGAAGAGCACAACGAAGACAATCCCGCCCCCGACGGCGGTCAGCTCCTCGATGTAAGCGAAGACTGCACCGACTATGATGCCGACGGCAAGCAGGCCGAAAATCCACCTGTCGTCAAAATAAGGCTTGTCCGTCCTCGGCCAGGTGTACCTGGAGAGTGAAATGTAGAGGAGAAGAAGGGCGGGGCCGAAGGAAAGCACCGCGATTACCGGAAAGAAGAACTGTACCAAGGCATAACCACCAGACAGATCACATGAAATCCGAGAGCATCTTCTGCCCCTTTTTCTCCCCCAGGTTGGAGACCTTCACACCCATCCGCCTGATGCTCCTGGAGTGCTCGCTCAGGAATTCGTCTATCAGCTGGGGCATCATCCTCATGCATGGTTCGAGTTCGTCTGTGTATTCCTGCATGCTCCTGTTCTTTGTCCTTGTGGAGAGGTCATCCATTATGCCTATGAAGGTGACAGTCTTGAACGCCTGCCCGTCTTTCCTGACCATCTCAACAACATCCTGAAGAAGAGTTCGCGCGCCTTCGAGCAGGATGCCTGAATCCCTGGTGTCCTCCTTGAGCGTGACAATTCTGCCATACTGCTCACGCTTCCTCTCCATTACGGGTTCCTCGTCAATTCCCCTGGACGCATTGTAAAGCCAGCCTCCCATCCCCGAACCGAACATTCTTCTTGTATCTGGAGCGGTCCGATCCCTGAGCTGCCCTATTGTTTCAATTCCCTCTTCGTTGAGCTTCTTCTCCGTGACCTTTCCGACGCCAAAAAGCCTGCCGACGGGCATAGGCGACAGGAAATCCTCCACCTGATCATCCCTTATGACGGTCAGGCCATCCGGCTTGTTCACGCCGGCTGCCATCTTTGCGATGAGCTTGTTCGGCCCAATCCCGATGGAACAGGTCAGTCCCTCGCCTGCAAGCAGTCCCTCCTTTATGCGCCTGGCCGCATCTGCGGCATCGCCGAATGAAGAAACAATGCCTGTCAGGTCGAGGTACGCCTCGTCGATGCTTGCCTGCTCCATCACCGGACTGAAAGTATGCAGAAAGTTCATGATCCTCTCGGAAACAGTATCGTAGTGGCCGAGATCGGCCCTGAGAAACACCGTATCGGCCGAGGCATTCCTCTTTGCAAAGGCGATCGGCATGCCCGACTTTATCCCAAGCTTGCGCGCTTCATAGTTTGAGGTTGACACTGCTCCGCTGTCCTCCGTTCTTCCCGAATAGATGCAGACGGCGACTGGCCGTCCCTTCAACGAAGGATTTCGGATCTCCTCGCACTGGGCGTAAAAATAGTCCAAATCGACGTGCAATATAGTTCGTTCGGGCACGACGTTTAATCATATTGTGAATTTAAACTATTTCCGTGAGTTCGGCGAAGCCGGCTCGATGAGCATCCGAATGACCGGCCGTGATCTTCACAGGTGATTCGATTAGCAACTGATATTAGTCAGATGCGTGGTTAATCGAACTGCCGGGCCCGCCCGGGAGCACAGAAGCGGAACATGATAGGCGGGAACCGGAAGGAGACTCAGAAAATGTCGATAAAGGGATGGAAAATCCTCGCGTCTGTTCTTACAGCAGCCGTAGTCATACTTGTTGTTGCAGCAGTCTATCTTGCCACCGTGGCAAACATGGGGCTCATTTCGACGATGGCAGACAATCAGGCTGTCACGGTAGGTCCGCTTTCAAGCTCGGCGGTGCATTTCGGAATAAGGTTTTCGGGCTACCTCACCATCACGTACAATTCGACAGCCGCCATTGCAATAACAGTCTATTACACATTCGCCCAGCAGAATTTCACAAGCACCCATCTTGGAACGAGCGGCAGGATAGCGCTTCCTGTACTTCCCTCCACATTGACAATAACTTTCACTTCCGCACTCCAGAAGGCGACAATTCGCTATACCGTGTCTGAGCAGTACTGAAAATCGTCAAACATAAAATAGTTGTATCTTCAATGGTACGGCCCGGAAATGTCAAAAAGCGGCCCGTACAGAGTTGATTTCGACAAGGGCGGGGATAAGTATCGCTCGTCGCCCTACAATTATATCCCGAGGGGAATGATAAGCTTCAGCAGGCTCGAGGAAAGGCACATAGCTGTCGCGTTTGCGGTGCTTGTGGCTGCCTTCATGGTATTTTTCACATTACATGGCGGGCTGATGACGCAGATACCGCTCGCCCTGCTAATATCGGTTGTCTCCGTCCTGACCGGATTCCTTCTTCATGAGCTCATGCACAAGTACTATGCTCAGAAATTCGGGGCGTGGGCCGAATTCAGATACTCCTTTTTCGGCCTGCTTCTTGGCCTCTTCACTTCCTTCCTCGGCCTCTTCCTTGCCGCCCCGGGGGCCGTCTATATTTCAGGAAACCTCACAAGGAGGGAGAGCGGTCTGGTAAGTGCGGCGGGACCGCTTACAAATACTGCATTCTCATTCGTTTTCGTGGCAGCTGCAGTCGCAACTTCGAGCCTGGGAGGTCTGTGGACAACATTCTTCGCCGGTGTGGCATTCCTTGATGCGTGGCTGGGCGTTTTCAACATGATCCCGGTTCCGCCGCTGGACGGATCGAAGGTAATCAGGTGGAATGTGAAGGCATACCTCGTATGCCTTTTGCTTCCAATAGCCGCCATCGCGTCACTGAGTCTGCTCAACCTGATTGCACTGCCTGGCCTGTGAGCCTGCGCCGTGGAGTCTGCACTGACCTGATAAAGGGGGAACCTGCTCGAGTGGGAGAGATTATTTAACTCAAGCATGTACACCTATGCGATGAAGACACGCCTAGTCTTTCTCGGGCCGCCCGGGGCAGGAAAGGGAACTCAGGCCATCGTCATCGCCAAGAAATACCATCTGGCCAGGATTGCGACTGGGGACATCCTGAGGGATGCAATAGGAAAAGGATCCGCCCTGGGCCTCAAGGCAAAGGAGTTCATGGACAGGGGCGATCTCGTCCCCGATGATGTTGTGAATGCCATACTCAGAGATAAAATACAAAACACTCCAGACGGCTTCATTATAGACGGGTACCCCCGGACAATTGAGCAGGCTGACTTCCTGCAGAGTGTCACTGAAATCCAGAGGGTGATTTACTTTGACGCTCCGGAGGAGTTACTGGTGCAGAGGATAGTGAACAGGCGTGTGTGTCCTGTGTGCAACGCCGTCTACAACAAGCTTGAGAATCCACCTGTTGTCGAAGGGAAGTGTGATCTCGACGGGGCTGAACTCTTCCACAGGACTGACGATATCGAGGAGGTAACAAGGGGGCGGATCAAGACTTTCTGGCAGAAGACAGCGCCGCTCGTGGACTATTACTTTCACAAAGGACTGCTTGCAAAGGTTTCGGCAGAAAGGAAGGTGGGCGATGTCACTGCCGAGATAGAGTTTGCGATTCAGACTGAATGAGGAATGGAAAGAGTGACTCCTCCAGCGTGCATTCCGTTTCCTCCTGCGCCACCAAACGGCATGGCTTGATTTAATTACAGGCAAGCACTAGCTCATGGCAGTAAGAAGATGGCAGGCAACATACTGGTAATCGGGGCGGGGTCCAGCGGCATCTTCACATCCATTGAACTCGCAAGGCGGGGCTTCAGCGTCAAACTCATCGACAGGGGAATGGCCGGCTCAGGTACATCATTGAGATTTCACGGGCTGCTGCACAGCGGTGCAAGATATGCTGTCGTTGACAATGCTTCAGCTGTGGAGTGCCGAGAGGAGTCGTCGCGGATCCTACGCGCCGCGCCACACTGTGTTGAGCAGACGGGAGGACTTTTTGTGGCGCTCAATGCGGAAGAGGAGGCGTATGGGGAACTGCTCGCCACTGAACTGGGAAGGTGCTCCATCCCCTACCACTACAACGATTCTGAAGAAACGCTGAAGATTGAGCATAACCTGAACCCTGCGGCAAGGTGTTCTCTTTCCGTACAGGACAATGTCCTGAAGGGAGGCATGTTCATTGCCTGCTCAATATTGACTGCTGTCAATCTCGGCGTCAACTTCCTGCCATTCACTGAACTGGTCGGAGCAGAGTTCGAGGGAGGGCGCATCAGGGCAGTCCGGACAAGAAATGTGCTGAGCGGCCTTAACGAGAAGACGGAAGCAGATTTTGTGATAAACTGCTCCGGCCCGTGGGTTGGTGAAACATCGGCATTGCTCGGCAACAGGATCGAGACACTTCCTGCAGCAGGCGTGATGTCGGTGGTCGCGCGGAGGCTGTCTATAAGGGTGTTGAACAGGATGCGCAGGCCCTCTGACGGCGACATACTTGTCCCCTACGGAAGCAGGACGATTGCAGGGACGACGGCGGCGGTAAGCTATGATGTTGCTTCCTTCGATATCGATGAAGAGGATGTGCAGCTCCTGAGGGAGGAGGCGGCCGCCATGGTCCCGCTTGTGTCGCAATTGGGATTCACGAGGTCGTATGCTTCATTCAGGCCACTGTTGAAGGACGACAGCGGCGGAGATGCGAGGAGAGCAAGCAGGGATTTTCGCATAATTGGGGATGAAACGAAAGTTGAAAACCTCGTTACAGTTGTTGGAGGAAAAATGACGACCTGCATGCTTGTCGGTCAGAAAGCGGCGGAGGCAGCACTGACGGCAATGGGAAGCAGTGCAGGGGTGAAAGAACCCCTGAGGCTCTTCAATCCGCTTGACCCTCAGACAGGCGGCAGAAACGACGATGTCTCGCATTCCGCGCAAGTGACCGCCCTGCTGGACAGGCTCAGGGGAGGCACGGATGAGGAAGAGATGATACCTGCGGCACTGCTCTTGAGCATGCTCAGAGGGAAGGAAGGAGACTGAAGTGAATCCGCTTGAGCTGAATGGCGAATTTGTCACTGCAGCAACATGCGAGATGGTCAGGGAGCTGGTCACAACCCCTCAATCCCTCGTGACAGTGCTGCCTGGCGTCGAGGCATTTTCGGTTGAAAACGGAGTAACATCGGTGAGATTCAAACTCGACCTCGAGAAAATTGGAAAAGGAATCGGGAGCATGCACATTTCCACGGCCACTGCGACGATGAAATTCCAGTATGTTGAATTGAATGACAATGGGGTGGAGATAAAGGGGAAGGGAAGGACGCTTGGCAGCGCCCTGGCCATTTCTGTATCAATTCGATTCAGGGAAGGGGACGGAGGGACTGAAATATCGTGGAATGCTCTGGTGGATTCGGGACTCCTGCTGAGGATTTTCGGGCAGGATGCCGTCGAGATGACGTCGCGGGAGCTCATTGGCCAAATAGTTGCAAATCTGCAGGAAAGACTTACCATTTAAGGCACTAAAACTTGCTTCAGATGTCTCCCACAGGTTTTGCATTTTAGCAGCAGTTGTGGCCCTGATAATTCACTTTGAATGCAGGCAGGCCATTTCCTTTCACCGGATTGAAAGCCTCATCTCATTCGTTGGATTGAAGCCGAATCCCTCGTAGATGCCCCTGCCTTCCTTCGATGCATGAAGGGTGATACTGCCGTAGCCATTCTCCCTGCACCATTTGATTGAGGCAGCGACGATTCCTGTTGCAACGCCCTTCTTTCTGCATTCTCTCTCAGTGTACATGGACATCAGATACGGTGTGTAAACTGACTTGTCCGTCGGCCTGGGCTGATCCTCTTTTATCAGTATGCATCCACTCCCTGCGACTTTTCCATCCGCCGTCCTTGCCATGAAAGGGATCATGCTGCCCTGCAACAGCTTGACCTTTATCCAGTCGCGCGTGGTCTCTTCGGAAGCAGCAATGCTATCTGCGAGTTCAGGGTAAATTTCGGCCCACATCAGCATTCTGTGTCTTGTGAGGATTTCAAGATCATGGACGTTCCCGGGAGAAATGGTGAATTCTTCCATTCGGGCGCCGTTAAGAGCCGGGCGGCTATAAACCGTTCCTCACGATACAACGTTCCGCACCGGGGACAGGATGAATTTGCTTGCAGGCACACATGCGGAGAGCGCATTTCACAAAGGAAGTTGGATATATCAGAACCCCGAAATGAGGAAGAACAATGTTTGAAGAAGTAACAACTGGCAGGAAATCGGCCATTGACGCTGTCAGTTTTTCAGCCATTGCCGGCATCATGGTTTTACTGGCCTACACAACGGGCATGATTGTTCTGGCCCGTCTTTCCGGTTTGTCTATTACATTGGCTTACTTCATTTACGCCCTGATCTTCCTTGTTCTGCCCCTCAACAGCCTGAAGGACGACACGGAAAGAATGCTTGTTAAAGGGCTTGCGTTTGTTTTGACAATTTTCCTTATTGTGTACTACCTGCATCTTGATTTTTCTCTGCTTCTGTCTGCAGTGCTTGGTCTGATTGTGGGAGCCATCAGGCCACTGCGGGAATACACCGGATATTGAATTGAGGCCAGTTCGAGTGCCTTTTCGCCCGGCTGCATCTCAGAAACAGGATTACATAATGGAAAACTTGGGAATACCTGATAGCCGACTCCCGGACTCTTGTGCTGGAAAATCAGGGAACCCCGCCCGGTGAGCATGGAATGCTTTACAGTGTGACTTATCATCACCGACGCTGCGGAAATTGCACCATCCTGCGAGAATCGATGAATGCGGGTGAGTCCGTCGCTTGCAGTGGCCCGCTTCCAAATTGGATTAAGTGCAGCGCCGGTGTCTCCAAGGCTGAGGAACAGCAGGAAGCCCACGACAGGTTAGAAATACAGTCTGCATCACATTACATCTGTTTTGAGGACATTACCAGGGCCATGAATATCGAAGGACTTCTGGCCAGGAGTCTTCAATTTTGCTTCGGCACAGTTGACAGCTTAAGCTACAGTGCAAAACGTGTCCTATGGCAAAGAATGAACCGGACACCGTTGGCGGACAGCAAGCACAGAATTTTCGAATATGACAATTCCCAGATATCCAAAGGACAACCGGTGGATTATCTCGAATTTGGAGTTGGCGGCGGCACATTCCGCTTCTGGCTATAGCTGAACAGGTGCCACGAAAGCAGGTTTTATGGCTTTGACGCTTTCACAGGACTGCCTGAGGAATGAGAGAGATTCGGGAAATACGTGTTCAGCACAGAGGGCATCAAGCCTGAGATAAACGACATGAGGGGCGGATTTGTGGTGGGATTGTTCCAGGACACCTTACCGGCGTTCCAAAGAACATTCGAAAGGAGGAACAGACTGGTTCTGAACATAGACCGCGATTTCTATCCTTCTGCTATGATCGTCCTCACACATATGAATCCATTCATAAGAAGCGGGGTCTGGTCTATTTCGATGAATTCAACTCTCCGCTGAATGAATTCAGGGCATATGACGATTACAGCAAATGCTGCCGCAGAACACCGGCACCGATCGTGAGAACGCAATCTGGCAACCATATCTTGTTCGAAGTAAAGTCGTGACCTCCTGTCTTCCATATGGAGACGACTTCAGGCCTCCGCCGCAAGAATACACACAATTCGGTTTCAATACCATGGTGAGACGATTTACTTTGTTGATATTCATTTGTCCCTATAGATGCCTCTTTGTGTATTGCCACTGGTCATCGTGGAAGAGCAATCTGGTCCAATTTTTGCAGATAAACAGTATAGTGCATTAGCCACAGAGGGGCAACAGGGACCAAGAAATGGGTCCGTCCGGATTTGTTCCGTTTTACGGTGTGGATAGGCTTATATTTTGGCGAAAACATGATCTTTTCATGTCTTTCAAGGAATACCGAAAGGAGCAGTACAGGGAATTGACGAAGGATCCCAACCTTTCGCGCTGGTACGACAACAATTCGAAGGGCAGCCTCATTGTCGCCGATGTCTACCTCCGTTCCCTGGGAAGGTTCTGCACGTCTGTGGGCATGACGCCGCAGCAGTTTGTCAAACTGTCAAAGAGGAGGATGGAAGAGGTTGCGCAGGACTTCATAGACGGCATTGAGAAGTCAGGGAAATATTCTCCAGGATACATTGAGTCGTACATGAAGGCGGTGAGAAGCTGGGCCGCATGGAACAGGAAGCCTATAGAAAGGAAGATAAAGGTCAGAAATCCGGGGAAGAGGCCGACGCTTGAGAACGAGCGCATACCGACACAGGAGGAGTTCGGTAAAGTGCTCTATTCGGACACCACCTCCCTGAGAACGAGGGCCGCAATTGCGCTCATTGCCTTCTCAGGATTGAGACTGGAGGTTCTTGGCGATTATCTCGGTCTCGACGGACTGAGGATAAAGGACCTGCCTGAAATTGAAATCAAAGATGGCAAAGTCTCTTTTGCGAGAATGCCGACGCTCGTCGCCGTGAGGGATGAGCTGAGCAAGTCGAGGCGCAGATACTTCACATTCATGTGCGAGGAAGGTTGTGAAATAATCAGGCAGCACCTCGAGCGCAGGATTGCGGACGGCGAGAAGATCGCGCCTGAAACAGGCATCGTAGCGACAAGCATGCTTCAGTTCAGGAAGTCATCTTCACTGATGAAGGCGCACAATGCGAGGGACATGTCACCTTTCATAAGGACGGTGAAGATAGGTGACGACATCAGGCGCGCGATGAGGGCGGTCGGTCTTCCCTGGCGCCCGTATGTCTGGCGCTCATACTTCGACACGAACCTCATGCTCGCAGAGAGCAAGGGCATGGTCAGCCATGCATACCAGCAGTTCTGGATGGGGCATGTAGGCGACATTGAGAGTGAATACACCGTCAGGAAGAACAGGCTGCCCGACAGCGTCGTCGATGACATGCGGAAGGCGTACGAGAAGGCATCCGACCTCCTTCAGACAAGGAAGAAGACTTCCGATGTCCTGAGCGAGGAGAAGCTGAAGAATGCGCTCAAGGAGCAGCTCATGATGCTTGCAGGCTACAGCAAAGAGGAACTTGCAAGAATGGATATGAGCTCGCTGAGCAACGAGGATGTCCAGGAGGCGGTGAGGAGGAAGCTCGCCGGCATGATGAACGGAAACGGCTCGAGGCAGAAGGTCGTGCCTGTTTCAAGCGTGGCAGAGTTCATAAATCAGGGCTACGAATTTGTCGCCTCTCTGCCTGATGGCAATGCAGTCATGAAACTACCCTTTTGAACCCTTCCCGCTTTTTTCATGCGAGTCTCTTCCGCACTTCGCCCTCATCCATCCACCTGTAGTTGCTCCCCTTCCTGACCCTGACCTTGTGATGAGCGCTCATCACATGCTCCCCGAGCGGCGTCTCTCCAGACGGCCTTCGTGCCTGCGGCTCTTTGAAAAGCCTGTCGCAGAAGGGGCACTGCACATAATCGGCCATGGAATAGGATATAACGAAGTTGAAATATGTGCTTTGCCCTGACCTGCACAGGGATGAGTTCGTGCTGTGGCGCATGTCGTTTGGAGTGGTTCTTGTCATCTCAGGCCTGCTCCTGACAGTTATTGCCGTAATCATAGGCGTGGCGCTCTTGCGTAGGAAGGAGTCTGGAGCATCATCGGCGAAGGGAAAGAAGATGATGTGCGTGATGGCAGCTGTCCTGTTCGTCGCGCTGCTGCCATGGATAGCGTCTATGTTCCCCATGCCACACGGACAATCAGGCATGGGAACGCAAACAAGTTCAATGCAGGCAACTGCTTACGCCAGAGAGCTTCGCGGAAATGAGCCACTCGCTGAGTTGTTTCACACTCTGTTTTTCCTCAGACCGTCCTCTGCAAGGTGCTGGTAGCTGCCCTGGATTGTCTGCAGCAGCTCTTCTGCATCCCTGTAGTTGGTGCTGCCAAACAGTTCCGCAGCCCTGCCAATCTCCGCCTTCAGACTGACAGGTATCTGGCAGACGCCTTCCTTTGCCTTCAATGCAGATTCCAGCGTTTCAAATCGCATTTCGATGGGAAGCCTGAGGTTGAGCTCGGACTGTGAACCCAGCGGCCACTCCTGCACATCCCTGAGCATCGACTCTATGTCGCCGAGATTGTCCTGGATGAACATGCCTGCAAGCATGCATGAGAGCCTCTCACTTGCATAGAACTCTCTCTCTTCCGCCATTTGAGCACCTATCCGTAACTGAAGGTCACCTTTCCTGTGAACTCTCTGTTCATGATCCTGCCCATGGTGTTTATCGTGCTCTCCATCCCCTGCCAGTCGCCGCTCCGGTAAGAGTCGACGAAATCCTCCCACCTGTGCACTATGTTTTCGCCTGCGCCGCATGCCTTCGCGTTGTCTATGAGGCCGTCGACCCTGCTCACAAGCAGCTTGAGCCACTGTTCGGCAGCCGTGCCGACACGGTTGAACTCGTTCTCGTAGAACTCGTGGACAGCGACTGCGATGCTGTCGAGATCGTCGCCAATCTGCGCGCCTGCCAGGAAGCACTGCATGGCAGTCTGCGCTTCTTCCTTGCCGTCCCTGCCCTTCGGCTTATCGTTCGGGATGAATTCCTTCCACCACACCTCACGGCCTCCCCTGTCTCCGCCATCTTTCTTCTCCGATTGCGTGTCCTGCAAAACATTCACCTCAATGCAATCCCCATGAAGGGTAAATGGTTTGGCACTGTTGCTCACTCTGTCTTCTCAAAGCAGTGCTGGTATCCCGCAAGCTTGCTGTTGCGAATGATGTATGGCGGAAGTATCTCGTACATCTTCCTCAGCCACTTGTCATTCACCGGGCAAGTCTTCGGGTCTGCATCCGTTGCATTTCCATTCATTCCTTTTACCTCCGTTTCGTTCTCACTCATTCCTGCCGAACCGCCCCTTTCTTTCGCTTTCAGGGTCATTTCTGAGCCTCTCGGCCGCATCCTTTGCGAATTCGCCAAGAGCCTTGCAAACATCGTCTTCACATTTCACACCCTCCAGCGTGATTTCCGCCTTCTCCACGACCACATTGCCGTCTTCGGGATACAGCTCAGTAAGAATGCTCCTGAGCTGCTTCTCGTCCGCCTTCGTCGGGCATTCGGGCTTGAAATGAACCCTGCCGTCATCGTCTTTGTATGCGTGGAGAAGGCATGCTACTTCGCTGACGTAGACGGTCGCTATTTCGGTTCTGATTCCTTCCTCTTCCGTCTCTCCGACGCCCCGGACTTCCGTTTCATTCATCTGAAGCTCAACCCCCGTGATCTGAGAAGCATGCGCTCATCGGGAAGGTAGCGCCTGATGACATCGCCGAAGCTGTCCACGTCGCCGTTCTTGAGCACCCTGAGACGCTCGTAGAGCTGGCCGTCGATCATGACTTGATGGAAACCTCTTTCACGATAGCCGTTGCCGTTGCTCATGCGATATCGATACATTCGGTCTGGCTATATCAATATTTATATATTGCTGTCAATAATAGTGATGTCGATAGTGTTGTCGATGAACAGAACAATGCAATGCACGCACTGCGGCTACGAATGGACACCGAGACTCAGCACAAGGAAGCCGAAGCGCTGTCCCAGGTGCGTCCACTGGCTCGAGGACTGGAGGAATAAGGACACGCCTGCGGCAGAGAACGGTCCCTGAGCGCCCTTCTCCACGACCCGGTGCCTGAAGTCGATTGCAGGGGTATCAGATTGCCTTTGAGCCGTCGATCGTGCCTGTAATGGGTTCTATAGCTCTTTGTATTGATACCGCTACATTTATATCTAGTTAATGTTATACCCTTTGCATGGCAGCGAGGAAAAAGAACAAATCAGACACGGACGACAGCCGCCCGTCCGCATACATGGAGATGAA
>JAKAVR010000059.1 GCA_021817225.1 Thermoplasmata archaeon | reverse complement strand
TCCTCCCGTGAGAAAGGAGCCTGAGTCCCTCGGCCACGACGAGCCGGGGCCGGAGGCCGACCACTTCCCTGGCAACCTCCGCGATGCGCTGGTGGACTGCACGGCGGGCACGCTTCTGCCCCTTCGAGCCGTGCCTGCACCGCTTGACGCGCTCCACGAGCGGTTTCATATCGGTGCCGAGAAGTGTACCGTCGGAGAGGGCGGCGAGCGTGTTGATGCCCGTGTCGAGGCCGAACTCGGGACCCTCCCGGCGGGGCTCCTCCACATCCAGGGCAAAGGCCAGTTGAACGGTGTCCTCGGTGATGATGTATGATTCCAACCTCATGGCAGCCGGATCATTGGCGTATCGGTGATAGTGCCTGTGGAACCGGACGGGCAGGTCCATGCGGATGCTCCTGCCCATCGAGGCGAGGTGAAGCCATGCGTCGAACCTGCCGCCTTTGGACGGTGTCAGGGAAGCGATGGTTGAGGAAACACACATCCGTCGACCTTTGTGAAAGGGTCTGACTGCGTTCCTTCCGTCGCGCTCCCGGGAGGCACGTATCATGTCGATGGCCTCCCTCGCCGCCACCTTGCGAAGACGGGCCGAGAGCCAGGTGTCGGGGGCGGCGATGACATCCTTCAGAAGGTCATTCTTCGACGGCGGGGAACACCGCCCCCACCAGCGGTTAATAAAATGATTCACCACACGTCCATATTCAGACAAGACGTCGTGGAGAGATGCACGCTTGCTTTCCGTGGCCTCTCTGAGTGAGCAGCGGGTGGAGCGTATGACTTTCATTCTTCGGCCGCCTTGAGCGCACGCAGGGCACGGCTCTTTGCCGATCTGCGACCATACATCCGCGCACAGAAGAATGTCAGCACATCCACCATGTCCTGAACCATGTCGTCCTTGTATTCTGTTTCGTTGATGACCAGGACGGACCGGCCCGAAGCCTTCAGAGCGGACTCAATGTATTCGGCACCGAATCGTGCCATGCGGTCCCGGTGCTCCACGATTATCGTGGTGATGCTGGGGTCGGCGAGTATGGCAAGGAGGTTCTTTCGATGCCCGTTCAGCCCCGAACCCACCTCCGTCGTCTCCCTCTTCACCGGAAGACCTCTGGCCGATGCAAAGTCCCGGAGACGCTGCATCTGCCGCTCCAGGTCCGCCTTCTGGTCGCGGGTCGACACACGAGCATACAACGCCGCCGCCGGAGTGACACGGGATGGCTCCTGTTCGTGGACGAGGATGGTGC
Organism: Thermoplasmata archaeon; assembly: GCA_021817225.1. Lineage (GTDB taxonomy): Archaea > Thermoplasmatota > Thermoplasmata > Sysuiplasmatales > Sysuiplasmataceae > JAJZXY01. The sequence continues at coordinate 8,762 of JAKAVR010000059.1, read as the reverse complement.
CCGTGGCAAGTTGTTCCACAGGACGGGGGAACCTGCCGGAGCGGAAGAGCCTGTAGGCAGTCTTGTAGTCTATTTCATTCTTCCTTGCCCAGTCCGAGAGTTTCATGGTTGGGTAGTATAGGTAACTGTTGGTATTAAGGTTTGCTACTGTTGGCTACCCCTGGAGCTGAGCCCGGGAAGAAGTTCACCACCCTTATTGTGAGATAAACCGTCCCGTTGGGACTGTTGACAACGTTGAGATTTGTATTCGATGCATTGAAACTCACGCTGTATCCGTTTCCGACGGTGAAGGCATCGCTGTTCCTGGTTACAACGATGCCAGCCAGTGGAATGACTCCCGCATAGAAAAGAACGAGGAACGCTGATGCAATAACAATGGCCGCAACAATGACGGAAATGATCACGACGACAAATTTCGGAAGCTTGTTCAGTCCGGCCATTACATCATGCCCCCAGGGATGAAATCCATTCTTCGCGGGGCGCACGCACGAAGCCGCCTCAGTTCTACCCTCTTCTTGTGACCTCTTTCACTATGCCGTCGGGGCTGAGAAGTATCTTGAAATCCTTCAGCGAGTAGTACCTGAGCGCCCTTGCGCTGTCGCGCCCTGCAAGCCTGATCTTGCTAGTTACAAATCCAGAATCTTCAAGCTTCTTCATGTGTATCTTGCACAATCCCCTGGAGAGATGCGTCTTCTTTGCGATCTCTGAAAGGTACATGTCCTTTCCGCTGTTCTGCCTCAAAACTGATATTATTCTCAACCGGTGGATGTGGGCCAGCCCGTCAATTCTCTTTGCGAATTCCTTTGCTTTGGGCATATGACGTCATAAAATCCATACGTATTATTTAGTCATATAGTAGTCGTATTTACTCTACTTATGGCATCTGGCCTCCCCGGAAAAAGCAGGAAGAAAAATGTTCTACCCGCAGAATGAGCGTGAAATCCAAGAAAACGGCTTTAGCCGTTTTGTGCGTTAGCAACACACTTTTTTCGAGAATAATCAGATAATCGCACCGGATTCTGCGGATTCCGTCGCCATATGGATAATAAATCAGGAAACGGGGATGGAAATCGAAAACAGCCTGGCTTTGGCAACAGGATGGCAATCACCGTATCCCTTCAGGGGAAGGGAAAGTCAATATCTCCGACAGGACCTGGCAAAAATCTCAATCTTACCGCCCACCGCCTGGATGCGATTCAGTGAAAAAAACGGAAGCCTGTCCGGGGCGACAAATTCGAATGCAGGCAGAAAAAAATTACAGCTGCAGGCAGGTGGATCACAGACGGCAACTGCTTGAGCCTGCAGATACACTAGTGTTCACGCAATATGCCAGGGACACTTTGCACATACCTGGCAGTCGGCAGACTCGCAGTCTCCAGCGGAAATACGTAGAGGCATATGCCGCGGGGACGCGAAAAGACTTGACTGAGAATTCCTCAGGCTCACCAGATTTGTGCGGGCCCATCCCCGCCTGTAAGGGTCCATATTCTGAGTAACATGCAGGCGCTCTCCGAACAGAGGGCGCTCATCACGCCTTCAATGCCCATGCAGGCAAGACGAATGCCGGAGGCTGCCCCGCACGGCAAAAGCGAATGAAAAATGCTGGAGCTCTTCACTTCTTCTGAGCTATCTGCACATAGCACGGTGAAGGCAGCTTGACAGAGGCCCTGTAAAGCGCCTCCTTGGCCGCATCAATATGCTGCGGATTGACCTTTACTGTAAGGACACACTGATCCCTCTTCACCCTTGCCGCGGTGCCTACCGCCTTTCCAAAAGCGGCGCGCATGCCGTCTGATACACGGTCTGCCCCGGCGCCTGTTGCAAGCTTGTTCTCCCTGAGGACATTGTGCGGGTAGACTCTAACCTTCATGTAGAAACCTGTAGGGCCTGCCTTCTTGGAAAGTGCCCTGTTTGCCGATATCCTTGCCGCTTCAAGTGCGGTGTGTCTTATCTGGCATTGTTCCTTGACATGAAGAGTCAATGTGACTGGAAAGCTGGATCTGAGGTCACCCTGGTCAAACTGACCAATCCTTGGTGCAGGCACGCCGCCCATGTATTCCTTCCTTGTATATGCCTGTCCCCTTATCCTTGTGTACATCCTTGCTGGTTTTCTGGCCATACGAACACCGAATCGAAGCGTTTTCGACTACACGGGTTGATTATTTAACTGTTTTGCGTGCACACTCATGCACAGGCAGGCAATGAGGAAGCGCTGTTATGAGAGACAAAAAGGGGGTACAAGCCCTGTTTCCTCCTGATCGGCGCGTTACATTATTAAGACTCCGGGTTTCTTTACAAATGCAACACGTTAGGACTCGGCACCGCATGGACTGCCCGTGGTGGCGGTTCCATGGATGCAGAGGACCTGTTGCTGGTGATTAACGGTGCCAGCGAGAATTGCGGTGAATGGTTTCGGGACAATCGGAAAGAGGGTCGCACGAGCTGTAAAGCTCCAGGATGATATGCAACTGGTGGGTGTAACCAAAACGAAGCCCACATACGAGGCGAGCATAGCGATTAAGGAGGGTATGCCGCTCTATACAATAGATGACAAGCAGTTAGTTGCGTTCGAGGAGCAGGGCCTCAAGGTGGCGGGTGTGCTGAGCGATCTCCTGACAAAGGTGGACCTCGTCGTGGACTGCACTCCCAACGGTGTAGGCGAGGAAAACAAGAAGCTCTACGAGGAGGCGGGAGTGAAGGCTGTATTCCAGGGTGGAGAGGAGCATGAACTCGCAGGCCTCTCGTTCAACGCATTTTCCTCCTACGACCAGGCGCAGGGAAGGCAGTGGTCCCGGGTTGTAAGCTGCAATACGACAGGGCTTATTAGAACGCTCTACCCACTTGACCGCGTCTTCAAAATAGACGAGTCTTTTGCCGCGATAATAAGAAGGGGTGCCGACCCGGCTGAATCAAAAGGAAGCGCGCTAAACGCAGTCGAACCGTCGCTTCATGTCCCTACCCATCACGGTTTGGATGTGAAGACTGTCCTGCCCTGGCTCAATATAAGCACAATGGCTGTCAAAGTTCCGACTACCAACATGCATGTTCACTGCATACACGCGAAGCTGAGGAAGAAGGGCGTGAAGACATCCGATGTGCTTTCGCTATGGGACCAGATGCCGAGGATACGGTTTGTGAGTGGAAAACATGGCATCAGGACGAGCGGCCAGATAATGGAGATCGCAAGGGATCTTGGCAGGCACAGCGGTGACTTTGCCGAGACTGTGGTCTGGGAGGATGGAACGCACGTTGCGGGTGACTCGCTCTATTATTACCAGGCTGTCCACCAGGAGAGCGATGTTATACCTGAAAATATCGACTGCATAAGATCGATGATGGAACTTGAAAAGGACGCGTCCAGGAGCATAAGGAAGACAGACAAATCACTTGGGATATCAAAGTGATAGGATGCTGCTCGAAGGTGTGAAGACAATTGATTCCTTCAACCCTGCAGGCAGGAAGGTTCTCCTGAGGGTTGATGTCAATTCGCCGATAGACAGGAATACGCTCGGGATAGAAAATACGGCGAAGGTCAAGGCAGCGACTGTCACACTTAAGGAGCTCCTTTCCAGGGGAGCAACAGTGGTTTTGCTTGCACACCAGGGCAGACCCGGGGATTACGACTTCACATCACTGGCAGCTCACTGCGAAGTGATGAAAGAATCGATTGGATCTGACATTGGCTTCGTTGAAGACACTTGCGGCGATCGTGCCCTGGCGGCAATAAGGAACATGAAGAAGGGTGGCGCGCTTCTGCTTGAAAACGTCAGGAAACTTGATTATGAGCAGAAGAAGGGGACGGCCACGGAGCAGGCAAACACTGAGCTCGTCAGGAACCTCTCTCCCCTGTTTGACTACTTCGTGAACGACGCCTTTGCGGCAGTGCACAGGGCACACTGCTCAATGGTCGGTTTCACCGCAACGCTTCCATCGTCGGCCGGAAGGCTGATGGAAAACGAGCTCAGGCATCTTTCTCCTCTGATAGACAACCCGTCCAGGCCCACTTCTTATGTGTTTGGCGGGAAGAAATTCGGCGATTTTCTCCCGACGCTGAAATCGGTTGCAGGCAGCAGTCACGTCGACCACATTCTGCTGACCGGCTTACTTGCAGTTTCGTTTCTAATGTCGAAGGGCACAAAGGTGGATGAAGCAACTGCCTCGGCAATCAGAAGCGAAGCGGACGAAGCCTTTTTCCAGGAAGCGGGGGCGCTCTTGAACGGCAGCTCTAATATAGTCCTGCCTGCAGACATGGGCTTCGAGGTTGGAGGCAGGAGGGAGGATCTGCCAGTTGCGAGATGGCCGGCGGAAGGCAGGGCGCTTGACATCGGGAGCAAGACGATTGAGAGTTATGCAGAGATCATCTCTGGTTCGCATACGGTCTTCATCTCCGGCCCCGCAGGCGTGTACGAGAGAAGTGAGTATGAGACAGGCACAAGGCGCATATTCGAGGCAGCAACGCGCGGCGGGATATACAGCGTAATCGGCGGAGGGCACACATCTGCGGCTGCGCAGAAGCTTGGATTTGATGGAAAGGTCTCGTATATTAGCACAGGCGGGGGGGCGCTCGAGGCACTTATATCAGGAAAAAAACTGGCTGTCCTTGACTCTCTCAGGGAAAGCGGCGTGAAGTTCGCCGCCAGGTTTACTTGACACTTAAGCCTTCTTTTCCTGGACCACAACGCTCCATGTGCTTCCAATCCGCCTTATCAGCCCGAGCAGTTCCAGCCGCGCAAGGGTGCGGTCAAGCCTTCCCTCTGTCATTATTATCCCGTGGTTCTTCCTGAGGAACGAACCTATGTCCCAGGCGCCCAGAGGCTTCTCGACCAGGATTTCCCTGACAAATGTCCCCATGTCCTCGTAGTAATTCCATGGAAACACGAACCATGTCCACTTCTCCTTTTCGACTTCCTTCGCATAATAATCAGGAACAAAGTCCGAATGTGTGATATGCAGCATAGTCGATGTTTTCACATTCTTTGGCGAGAGCGACTGTGCGTGTTCAAATGCAAGTTTGAGGCTGTCTCCCGTATCTGTGATATCGTCGACAATAAGCACATCCTTTCCGGCTATCTCTTCCTGTATCTCACCGACGAGCCTTGCCTTCCCATCCCTGGATGCGGTAACGCCCCAGTGCTGGGTTTTCAGTGAAATGAGGTTTCTCGAGAGGAGTTCGTCGCACACGAGTCTTGCAGGAACCCAGCCGCCCCTTGCCATTCCAATGACCGCATCGGGCCTGAAACCGCTGTCGGCGACCATCCTTCCCAGTTCACCACACCATTCGGCGATCTCTTCCCATGCCACCAGCTTTGCAGGTATCGACCTCATGAATACAGCTCCAGAACCATGTAAGGCAAGAGTCTGTCACCGACTTAAAACATGCCTTACAACTCTCCGGAGTATGTGCCGGAGTGCTGGCACAGGTAGAGCTGAAAAAAGGGTGGATGAGCAAACTCGACACTATTAAATATTGTCCCGGGACTATTGCCCAAAGAGGGCTTTCAGAGAGGATAGCCAAATGGATTCGACAAGGAAGTTCATAACCGAGCTGAAGGGAAAGACTGTGATGACTGAGGATGGGCAGATACTCGGCCTCATAGACAATTTCATAATCGAGACTGCGACAGGGGAGATTGAGAATGTGCTTGTCATACCTGCCGAGGAAATCGAGCCGAGGCTCTTCAGGACAGATGATCAGGGAAGGCTGGTTCTGCCGTTCAGCGAAATGCGTGCAGTGAAGGACGTCGTTGTAATGAACATGAAGTAGTCAGCGTTCGCTCGTTGTGCCGTTTGCTCCAAAGACCGACACCACGGTCCTTTCTCCGTCAAATCCGCAGATTCTTTCAAAATCGGCTGCCGGGAAACGCCTGTTTCCACGTTCGTCGAGAGGATTGTTTATTGAGAACCATCCGTCAGACGCACCAGTCACCACCACCCAGTGAGGTGCCTCGTCATCACCTAGTTCCTTCGCGTCCGTCAGCATTATGGGTATGCCTCTCCTCTCAAGTGTTCTTACCGCAGTCTCAATCGTTATCTGCCCGGACAGTTTCTCAACGAGGCCAAGTTCCAGGGCCCTTTCCTTTCTCTCACCATATATTTTCCTGAAATGCTCCATCTGCCTCGGGTTGAGCCTTTGCTCGATCCTGTCCAGGAAATCAATGTTGTCCGTGGTTGTCAGCACCTCGACATTGAACCCCCTCTTGAGAAAAGGGAAGGACAGGCCGTATCTGCCCATTCCGAGCGCGATGACAGATGTGCCCTCCCGCCATATGTCTATCTCCGAATTCCTGTCGAGCGGGAAATCAGGGTCGAAATGGGAGAGAGTCATAATGATACACGCCGCACCGCAAGTGAAGTCCAGCGTCTGCCTGTAGAAAGGGACTTCTGGATCTGACATCGCCAAACGCTATTGAAAACACAGAGATAAGCCTTGGGAATAGAAGCTCAGCCAATGCGCTCTCCGGTGAGAAGCTCCGCGAAATGGCAGGCGACAGTACGTCCTTTCCCCATGCTCCTGAGAACAGGTTCCTCTGCCCTGCATCTGTCCTGCACGAAAGGGCACCTTCCTGCGAATCTGCAGCCGGGGGGAGGCGAAACAAGAGTCGGTATTTCTCCCTCGATCTTGAATCTGAACTTTCTTCTGCCCGGATCAGGGACGGGGACGGAAACGAGGAGCGCTTTTGTGTATGGGTGGAGCGGCCTTTCCATAACGTCGGTGACGCTTCCCACCTCCATAACCTTCCCGAGGTACATTATTGCAACAGTGTCTGAAATGTAACGGACAGCCCCTATGTTGTGGGATATGAACAGGTATGTCAGGTTCCTGTCCTTCTGGAGCTCGATAAGCCTGTTGAGTATCTGTGCCTGGACTGCGACATCGAGGGCGCTTGTCGGCTCGTCCAGAACGAGCATTTCAGGGTCGAGTATTAGAGCCCTCGCCAGTGATATTCTCTGCCTCCCTCCGCCGCTGAATTCGTGAGGGAACAGATCAACACTTCTCTCAGGAAGACCCACATCGAGCAGGACCTCCTCGACCTTATGGATAATCCTGGACTTTTCGGTAACGCCGGCTGCCATCAGCGGCTCACCGACAATTCTCCAGACCCTAAGCCTCGGATTGAGTGATGTGATAGGGTCCTGGAAAACAATCTGCACGTGGTGCCTCCACCTGCGAAGCTCTTCGCCGCCGAGATTTGTCACGTCGATGCCGTCGTATACAACTGAACCGGAGGTGGGAGCAAGCAGCTTGGCCGCCATCCAGCCGAAGGTTGTCTTTCCCGAGCCACTCTCGCCTATCAGGCCCATGACTTCCCCGCGCCTGATCTGAAGTGAAACATCATCAACTGCATGCACCTTCTTGATTTTGCTCCTGCCCAGGGTCTCGGTGATGCTGCGCTGCAGTGCAAAGTGCTTGACTACATGGCTCGAGGAAAAAAGGACGCTGTCATCCACTCAGGACACCCCCCGGCCATGGTGATAGCATGAAACAAAATGGTCTTTGCCCACCTCTACTGCCCCGGGCATCTCAGTTGTGCATATGTCGGTGGCCACTTCGCATCGTGTTCTGAAAGGACATCCTGAGGGAAGCTTCATGAGGTTCGGAACTGCTCCCTTCAGTGTGGGCAGCCGGCCGTCCTTCTTGTACCCATGAGGGAAGGACCTGAGCAGGGACTGTGTATAAGGATGCTGCGGGTCCTTGAATACTGCCTCGGCGGGTCCTATCTCAACCAGGTAGCCGGCATACATCACGCCTATCCTGTCGGCTATCTCGGCCACCACACCGAGATCGTGGCTTATGAAAAGTATCGAAGTCCTCACCTCCTCAATCAGGTCCTTCATCAGCGAGAGCACCTGGGCCTGAATCGTCACATCGAGGGCGCTTGTCGGTTCATCCGCAATCATCAGTTTCGGTTTCTCCGAGAGCGCCATTGCAATCATTACGCGCTGTCTCATACCGCCAGAAAGCTCGTGCGGGTAGAGTCTCAGGATGTGTTCAGGATCGTTTATCCTCACCATCGACAGAAAATCTATGACCTCCTGGCGCAGTTCCTTCTTGTTGAACTCCACGTCTCCAAACCGGTTCCTTCTTGTTGTGGCTGTTATCTCCCTGAGCGGATGTGAAACCTCGGGCCCCGGAGTCTCATAGTTGTGCGGCTCAACGGCGGTCACAACCTCCTTTCCTGCCTCTCTTGTCTTCCTGATCTTTATTGCTTCGACTACCTGGTCGAATATCCTGTATGAAGGATTGAGCGAGTTTATCGGTTCCTGAAAAATCATTGAAATGCCAGTGCCCCTGTACTTCGGGACTTCCCTTTTTGAAAGTGAGAGCATGTCAACGCCCTCGAACTCGATCCTGCCACCTGCGACCTCAGCAGGGGGTTGCGGCAGAAGCCTGGGGATTGAGTGTGCGAGCGTACTCTTTCCGCAGCCTGTCTCGCCTACTATTCCGACGACTTCCCCTTTTTTTATGTCCATGTTCAGGCTGTTGACTGCCCTGATCGTGCCTGTGGGGGTGTTGTAGCATATCTGAAGGTCCCTGATGGTCAGCAGTGCTTCGCTTCTCGATTCCATGCGAGATCCCGGTGCAGAGGCTATCGAATTCCAGTATTAATCGTATTGCCGGTCCCAGCCTGTTCCTCGGCCGGATGCTTCCTTTTCATCAGGGCACATTACAAAGGCGCGATGCATGCCACAGGCATCTGCGGCCTGAATTCCTTTTCGACTGACCCTGCTCTCATCCATCACAGGTGCTCCCTCCCTGTCAT
>JAKAVR010000058.1 GCA_021817225.1 Thermoplasmata archaeon | reverse complement strand
GCCCGGTGAATGACAAGTGGCTGAGGAAGATGTACGAGATACTTCCGCCATACATCATTCGCAACAGCAAGCTCGCGGGATACCAGCACTGCTTCGAGAAGAGCGAGTGAACAGGCGGTGCCAAACGCTTTACCCTTTATGGGATTTGAAGGTGGATGAGTTGCAGGACACGCAGTCAAAGGTCAGGGACGGCAAGAGGGAAGCCGAAAAGGCTATGCAGTGCTTTCTCACCGGTGCACAGATAGGCGACGACCTGGACAGCATTGCTATCGCAGTCCACGAGTTCTACGAGAACGAGTTCAACAGGGTCGGCACTGCGGCGGAACAGTGGCTCAAGCTGCTCGTGAGCAGGGTCAACGGCCTGATGGACAACGCGAAGGCATGCGGCGCAGGCGAGAACATCACACACAGGTGGGAGGACTTCGTCGACTCCCACCGGAGCGGCGACTGGCAGGGGATGGAGTCGGCGATAAACACGATGGGCAGGACAATGAACAGGGAATCCATGAACAGAGTCAAGTTCAGCTACGGGTAGGTGCTCAGATGGCGGACGAGAAGCCGTTCTATGCAAGCGAGAGACTGTCGTGCATGCTGACAGGCATGTTCGTCCAGGACAACATGGATGACCTTGAATCGATGCTCAGGGTGGACGGCAGGTGGATTATGACTGAGATACCGAAGAAGACGAGAGAGATTATAGCGCAGCTGGAGATACCTATTATTCAAAATTGACGGAGTTACGGATTAAATACAATGGATGAAAAACTTGTCGTTCCCACGCGCCCACGAGGCATTGATACACCTCTGTGGTCCCATATCCCTTGCTTTGTGAGCACTGGAGAGCAAGGTTCTGATTGATAGGCAATGAGAACGTTTTGATCGCTCATCCTTTTTGATCGCCCATGCCCGATCCCTTATGAAGCGCAACAGCACGGCGGATTGTGGGCACAGGCAATCCAACGTGTTTTGCCACGGTGCCCCAGGATCTGCCTTCCTGCCTGAGGACATATGCCCTTTCCACCTTGTCTGTTGTAGCCCTCAGCGGTCGTCCCGGGGGCTTTCCGGACCGTGTCTGCCTCCTGCCTGCCTTTATCTCAACCATTGCGATCCTGACACGCTCAGACCGTCTCCTGCTCTCAAATGAAGCGATAATCGGCAATATTGCCCTGAGTATAGTTCTGCCCAAATCTTCTCCATTGTCTTCAGGGGTGTCGATCGCAGGCTCTCTCAGGCTGTGGAAATGAATGCCGACAGACTCCAGTCGCCATATGTCCTCAATCGCCTTTGTGAACCTCTGCTCTCTGCTAAACCTGTCAAGTGACCACACGAGAAGGTGCTGCCATTGCCTTGAAGGGAAAGAGGCGTCGGCAAGCAACAGCTCATGCTGTTCTCTCAGGACCTTCCCGGTGCCCGACACCTTCTCCCTGTAGCTCCTGACGACATTCCATCCACGAGCCTGTGCATATGACATGAGCTCTCTCTGCTGGCCTTCGAGATCCTGATCGGAGGTGGAGACTCGTACATAGAGGGCACAGTTTTCGGTCATTACAGCACACCGTTTTGGTATACATTCTTACTGCGAATTGGTATACCATTTTCGAGAGTCGATTGAACGCTGTCACCGCCTTCGGGATATGCTTCGAGCCCCACGCCCGTCCAGCCTGCCCTGACTCTCCTGCCGAACAGTTCGATTTTCTCCGCCACGGGATACATGCGCTCGATGATTTCATACGCAGCATGCGGCTTCTCGGAATGCCCTTTCCTTGCGGCGGAGAAGACGGATTGCAGCGGTTTGAAAACAGGCTTCGGCGGGCGCCCCCTGATGCCCACAAATAGCTGCTCGGCTGACTGCCTGAAATAAAATCCCATCCCTGTCTGTTGTTTCCCGTTTCTTGTTTTCATCCATGTAGCCGCTGTTCGGTATTCAAAACCCCAGCTCTGAATCACCCGTATGCCTTCGGGGAGCTTGGGATTGGGACACCACAGGAACAGGACGCAGTGTTTCCCGGATATGTTCGTCACCGGAAGAGCACAGATTTCTTCTGTGGCCATACACCGGTATTTCTCCATGACCTCGCGCGTGGAATCAACGGTACCTGTCTCATATGTCCAGGGTGGATCTGCCAGAATCAGGTTGTATTTTCGTTCATGCTGTGCCAGAAATTCCCTGACATCACAACGGAAAACAACGGGAGGGGCCGAAGCAGGCTGTGGAACGAGCATATGGCAGCCGGGGCAAAAGAAACCCTGCGGCATGAGCTTGTGCTGTGGACGGATGTAGTGCTTATACGCCGACTGCCCGCACTGTGGACACATGGGTGACCTCAATCACTCACCCCATCACCGCTTATCTTCCTTCTGGCAACGTCATAATCGGAAGCTGTCTTGACCGAGATGAAAATGCGCAGGTCGCAGGTGCATGAATGGCCGGAGCGAATTGCAGTGTGGCGCATGATGACCGATGTTTCAGGATGATGAATGCGCCACAACTCGCTCTCCCGCATGTGCACTCCGCCGACCTCGAACCACCATTCAACAAACGAACTGCCATTCCCAACCGACCGTCCGCAGGCAACACAGTAAAGCTCCCTGAGAACCCATCGGCCATCCCATAGTGATTGCGACAAAATCATCCATGGCCACCTCCACTCTCAGGGAAGCTCAGTCCTGTGCCGTCCTCTGTTATTTTCCCGGACTTAATCCATGCTTTTAACAGCGTCTGGAGTGCATTGTATCCGACTTGATTTGTAGCCGATATAGCGACAGCCAACTGGAATCTGTCTGTTCCTGGATGCGATTTCGTGTAATCCCTGCACGCCTCGAAAATCGAACCCAATGCCGTAGGTACTGGGTCCTGCCCCACATCCTTTCCACATTGTGGGTCGCCTTTTTTGGCTTGCTGGCTTGATTGACGATCCACTCCGCCACCATTCTGAGATAGTGTGCCTATGGGTTCCAACCCTGACACACTATCTGATTTCAGTGGGTTAGTGGGTTTTTGGATATACTGGCTGTCTGTACCACTAAGTGGATCCGGAGTGGATCGCGGTGGATCGACGGTTGACTCTCCATTGGACGTATCACTTCCTGTACATCCCCCACCATCTGTAGCTTGTGGCGATACATTTCCTTCGTGGTTACTACAGTGCACGTCACTATAGTCAATACCTACGGCGCGACCAATTGCCGTTAAAATGGCGATGAGTTCGTCGGCATCTTTGAAGTGCAAACAAATGTGGTTATCTTTCTTGCTCTTTTTACCAATGTTCGTAGGTATGAGGCCCTTCAGTCTTTGAGCAAAAACCGACGGCTTCAACTGTTCATCCAGATCTTGTGGTAGTCTATTCCATATTCTCTCTGTCGTTCCTCTTTCATCGCTTGTTGAGACATCCTTCTGGTATGGCTCCCATAATTCATTCCTCAAAAAATCCAGCAGATACGTGAGACGAACGTTGTAACAGTTATCCATACTCAATGTCCAATTATTATCCGGCTTTTCGTGGTTACATATCGAAGGGAGAATCCCGTTGAGGTACTGGCAGAATTCGGTCAAGATTCTGCGGGTTGCATCTGCCATATTTTTCGCCATTTCTATCATCTCTACGCCGGCATTGAGGGTAGGCATGATTGTGTCCGTAACTCCAAGGATTTCGGCAACGGCGACCAATGGCACGTAGGCCTGTAGAGCTCTGCCTGTGAATGTGGAGCACTGAATTTTTCTATACTTTTCCGCCACTCTGTGCGCGTAAATGGTGTAGAGCGAATATAACTGCTGGATGAGAAAACGCTTCTCTTCCACATAGTCGGCCGGCCTTATCAATACCGATTTTGAGGGATCGTTTACTAAACCAATCCGAATGTTGCGGCTCAAACTTGAACCCCTGCTTACTACGCCATCCGGATCAACCAGTGCCACGGGGCAGTAATGCTCGAAAAGCTCCACGTCAAAGTTGTCGCCGCTTGCCCGTGGAACCATTCCTCCCTGCGCGAAGCCGCTGTCAAGAAGTAGGGTGATCGCCTCGCGCTTTTTCTTATTCAAATCGTTCCTGAACTCATCTATGCATAAACTGCATCTGCTGGCGGCGATCAGTCTGTAAATGCTTGCTTCAGAAGCATCCACACAATATATTGGCCTTGGGAGAAGGCAGCCAGCAACCATCAAGAGCGTCGATCCACCACTGTTAAAACCGGGTTTCCCAATCAACAGGCGAGGGAAATTTGTGAATATTGGGTTGAAATGTGCGGCCATAACCCACACAGCAGTAGTAACGGCGTCTGCATCACTTTGAAATGTGACCCTTTCCCTGAGAGTGCAAAGGACATCATTGAACACCTCAACCATGTCTGATTTGATTATTCTATCGTAGGCGTGCATCGACTTGCTGACATCACACGGAATCAATTGAACGGAACGGCCGTTTATCTTGTCATTCGCACCCAAAACGGTGCTTTTCCCATCGCTTCCGGTTATCGTCGTGTGCCAAACACCATCTCTTTTCATGATTGGCTTGCCGTCGTTGTCCCGCTCGATTTCGCCTCTCTCGTTGCGAGCGATTACGTTTTCGATTGTAATGAAACCACAAACGGCATAATTCGTGCTGCCAATTGACACCCAGTCATGAACTGTGTGTACCTTCACAATGTCGGACAGTCTGAGTTCTTGTCGCTCATATTCCGCTGCATATCGCTCGCGGTCTCGCAATGCTTCCTGGACACAGTCGTCAACATTGAGCCACGTATCGCATTGCGGGCACTTTGTCTTTTCCAGATCGTCCTTTCCGGGCCTGAAATCTCTCCGACAGAGTGGACATCGGAGCAGTGCACGCTCCCCGGTCACAGTACCCCTGCCTCCATGTAATATCGTTGAAAACCAATGATATTGATTGCAAAAATTAATATCGTCGATTGTATACACATAAAAACAACCCCATTCCGGCACTGAAATCCCGCGAAGGACGGTGCCGGATCTCAAACCATGGTCACCTTCCCAGCCGTTTCCTCGTCTATGATGGCGAGCCACGCAGCCACAGTTGCCAAGAATTCTCCCGATGTCATCATGTCTGGAGCTTGCTTCATCACAGCACTTAGCAGCGATTGCGGGTGATGTTTCATGAAGTTGAATTTGACATTTTTAACGTTTATCAGAAAAATCACCTGACGGGTTCGTTGTCGAACAACAGTTTCCCATCGCTCGTGATTGTGTAACGGACCAAGTCGCCGATGTGAAAGCCGTTGGTCGTGAGCCATGTTTTTGGCAAGACGAGCAGGCCGCTGCCGCTTCTGACATAGCAAATTCGCCGTATGCCAGATTTATGTTTACCCTGCATGGGAAGGTCCCATGCCCTGCGTTAATCTTTTAAACCTGTGGCGACCATTGGTATTTCGTGGTCTTAATGACCGACGACATATGGCGACAAAAAATACCGTTGGAAATGAGGACGCGAGTTGAGCGCCGGCTGGAGACCATTATAAGTAACAGCATCAACCCCAAACCCGCTGAAGTGCTGCACCAACTAATGATGACGGATCCGAACTGTTACGATGCGCTTGTAAACGCATATGGGAATCCGAATTCAGATGCAATGCATGAGATGGTAAGGCGACGCATTGATAAGTCGGCGAAACCGAAAATTGAGCCTCTTTCCGCCATATATATGCGCACCAGCGAAGGCGGAAGAGTTGAAATTAAAGCTACCATCCAGAATGGGGTTGAAGATTTTCAGGTCAGACCGGACAGTGGCACATTACAACCGGTGAATCAAACATATCGGATAGAAAAAATCGCTACAGTTGTTGTTGAAAATAACCTCGTAGAGGTTAACGCAGGCAAAATTATGACCGACTCTGGAACTCTCGAAGGAAGGTACATAGGCCATCTCGATCACGACAACAGATCGAAGGTTGCTTGATATTCACTTAAAACATTAATCGAATCCCGGCGGGCCCGTCTTGACTGCAAGCCGGGTATCCGTGTCTGCACTTTTCCAGTTGCCTGTTCTTCCTGTCCACCGTCCCGCACGAGGGACAGGTGCGCGAAGTGTTCTGGGAGTCCACAAGGAACAAGGGGACACCCTTCACCGCTGCCATTGTACTCCACGAACCTGCGGTGCTGGGCAAAGCTCCAGGAGAGATGTCGCCGCCGCCTGGAGCGCCTGACCGTTGTCCGCGTACGGATGCCCACGAGTTCTTCGTGCGCTACCGCACGTTTCGGGCCTTCGGCTCCCGCGAGGATGTTCCTGGAGATGAAATGATTCACCTATCGGCTGAAAGGTGCCTCCTTCCTGCAAGGTCTGCACTCCCGCGGCGGTGCCTTCAGGTGAGCATGCACTTCCGGTAGTCACAGGGCAGCAACGAACGCTGCCCATCATCCGGAACAAGCCTGACCGCAAGCGTCTGGAGCATAACTTTATGGAAGAGAATATTCAGTACAAGGCATTCGGCGCTCCTCCACAGTTTGAAGACGGTGGCATCCGCGCCGGGGTGAAATCATGAAGATTGAACGGCCGCAGGCAATGCTGCTGGATCTTGATGATACAATACTTGCTTTTGAAATTGTTCAGGCCGAGTGCTGGGCGAAGGTGCTGAAGGAGTATTCGGGAGGGATAGGAGAGGGAAACCTGCCCAGACTTGAGGAGCAGATAAGAATTGGGTCAAAGTCATTCTGGTCCGATTCTGAAAGGCACAGGGTCTGGAGGCAGAAGCTTGATGAGGCTAGGAGGCTGATTGTTGAAGAGGCCTTCAGCAACCTGGGGCTGAACAACAGGGTACTGGCCCAAAGCATAGCAGACAGGTATTCCGTCGTAAGGGATGAGGCAATATATCCGCTGCCCGGTGCCATTGAAACACTCCTGAAATTAAGAAAAATGAAGATACCCCTTGCTCTGGTAACGAATGGCAGCGCAGCGTATCAGAGGAGAAAGATTGAGCGTTTTGGCATTGGACAGCTGTTCGACGAAATACTGATTGAAGGTGAACAGGGCTTCGGCAAACCGGATGAGAGGATATACCGGAAAGCACTCGATAGTCTAGGCGCCGAGCCTGCGGGGACACTGATGGCGGGAGACAATCTTCTCTGGGACGTGATAGCACCACAGAAGCTCGGGATCAGAGGCATCTGGGTAAACAGCATGAACAAGAAGGTCATGCCCTCGGTTGAGCCCTTCCTTACAGTCGGATCCCTGAGCGATGTAATGAGCTTCCTTTAGGGGAGGGCGGATTCGCTTGCCGGGCGGTTAAACAGGAGGCATGGTCCCCGTCGGAACAAATGCCTTCCCTGCCGGCTGGTTTTTTCTGTACTGCTGTCTTCGCAGAGACCATATTCAGATTTTGCGAAGCATTATCTGGTCGGTAAAGTGATTTTTCCCCTTGCCCAGAATAAGATCCGCGTGGAACTTGGTGCCTGCAATATGGTCGTGAAGGTTTACGGCGTTGATCTCGTCCCATATCCTGCCTGACACTTCAACCGCCTCCTCCCTGCTCATGAACGAGTATTTGTGGAAGTACGATCGCCTGTCCTTGAATGCAGTCTTCATCAGGACAAGGAACCTCTCGATGAACCACTGTTTGATTATCGCCTCGTCTGCGTCCACATAGATTGAGAAATCGAAGAAGTCGGATACGACGAGACCGGGAAATCTCTCAGAGCTGAAACGCCTCCCGCTCTGAAGAACATTCAACCCTTCGATAATCACGACATCCGGCTTGTCGACTCTCATGAGCTTGCCCGGCATTATGTCGTATTCCAGATGGGAGTAAAGGGGTGTTTTGAGCCTTCCCTTCCCGGACTTGAGATCCATCAGGAAATTGAGAAGCGCTCTTGTGTCGTAGCTCTCTGGGAACCCCTTCTTGTTCATCAGGCCCCTTTCGGCAAGAATTCTGTTTGGAAAAAGGAAGCCGTCGGTTGTCACTATTTCAACGGCCGGTTTCTGCTCCCATCTCTGGATTATTGCCTGCAGTATCCTTGCGGTGGTACTCTTCCCGACCGCGACGCTTCCACCAATGCCGATGACGTAAGGGACCTTGAGATGTGACTTGCCGAAGAACTGGCTCCTTGCCCTGTAGAGCTCAAGCGAAGCACCGTAATGAAGGCTGAGTAGTCTGCACAGAGGCAGGTATACCTCCCTCACCTCACGGAGGGAGATTCTCTCGTTGATGCCGAGAAGCTTCTCAAAATCGCCCTGTTCCAGCGTGAGCGGCGTTGAATTCCTGAGCTTCGACCATTGTCCGCGGTTAAAAACTATGTACGGCGTAAGGTCCCTAGCAGGCATCAGGCACCTCTCCTGAATAAGACCAGGATATCATCTTACTCAGGCTAACCACAATCAATTTGTTATTTTATCTTTGCCTGAGACCCATGTTTCGGGTATTATGGCGATGCCGACAACAAGCACAATGCATGAAATGAGCAGATTCAATATCCAGGAGACGGCTATCCCGACGGTGCCTGCAAGGAGTGGTATTATTGTCACCGCCCACGAACCCACTATTGCTCCCCCGTTATACGCGAAACCGGTGGCCGTGACCCGGTACCGTTTGCTGAATGTTTCGGACAGCAAAGCAGGTATGGTCGAAAATATCATCGCCTCGCTGAATGCAATGATGCTCATGGCGGTGACGAAAACGAGTGGTGTCCTGGAAAGTGATGCCATCGTCAATGGAGCAATGATCACAGTCAGCAGCAATGCATACGAAAGCATCGGTCTGCGCCTGCCGCCAATCCTGTTGATCAGCGCACCGCCGAGCCATACACCCAGAAGTGAAATGAAGTTTATCAGAAGGATATAGAACAGCCCTGTCTGCAGATTCACACCAAGATACCGCCCATCCTCTATGTATATGGGCCAGAAACTGAACGTTGCCGAATTGATGTAGAGAAGTGCAGTTGTAATGATCAGTGCAAGGGCCATGCGTCCGCCAGATTCTCTGAAAAGTGCGAGAAGGGGAGTCCTCTCCACTTCACCCTTTGCACTCATGTCGCTGAACACTTCAGTCTCCGAGACACCAAACCTTATGGCAAGAATGATTGCGCCTGGGATTAGAGTGCTGAAAAACATGATGCGCCAGCCGATGTCTGCAACGTTCGTTATCAAGGAAATGACTATGAGTGCAAAAGCCGCAATCAGGAATCCGGAGCCAAAGCCGCTCTGTACAAATGCACCGACCATTCCGCGCTTTTCGGGCGGAATGCTTTCCATTGAAAGAGCAGTTCCTCCCCCATACTCGGCACCGCCGAACATACCCTCAATGAAGACAAGGACATAGAGGACAACAGGGACTATAATGCCCGCGTTCGCGTAAGGAGGCAGGAGCCCGAGAGATGCGGAGAACGCGGAGAAACCGATTATTGATATCACAAGGAGTCGTTTCCTTCCTATTCTATCCCCAAGAGCAGCCCCGAGGTATACGGATCCTACAGCGCGGGCTATAGCACCAACAACAAATGCAAGAATCGTCGCAATGAAGCCGCCGAAACCAGCCGGGAAGAGAATAACCGAAATGATGGGAACCAGAAGAACATAGCTTATGCTCACATATCCGTCCATCAACCAGCCTGACCATGCAGCTATTACCTGGTGCCACTGGCCCCCGCTGAGACCATAGACCCTCATCGGAAGCATGTCATGCGTATCTTGCATAAGATACCTACCTATTCCCTGTGGACTTCCCTATGGAGTCTTGAGAAAGTCTCTTTCAAGGGCGATTGGCCAGTTTGTAGAAATAATAGAACGGGGAAATGGCAACTTATTTACGCGGTTCCTGGATTAGTGCAAGAAGAATGGATGTCAAATCGCCAGAAGAATTCATGCGGATGTATGAAAAAGCAGCCAATTCTGGAAATTTCGACAAGGTCGCACCCCTATTGTCTGATGAGGCTATTTTCTGGTTCTCGGATGGATCGTATTCAGGGATCGAAAACATCAGAACTGCCTTCGAGAAGACCTGGCACATGATCAGGGATGAGGAATATTCAATAAGGGATTTTAAGTGGCTCTACAAGGGCGCTGATTGCGCGGCATGCATATATGAATTCGTTTCATGCGTCCTCGGTTAAGAAAAGCCAGTGTTTTTAGGAAGTGATGCGCATCCCGGTAACGGGATGCATTCATGAAGGCGAAGATAAAGAGACCTGCGAGGGAGATGATAACGGGAACACTCAATTCG
>JAKAVR010000057.1 GCA_021817225.1 Thermoplasmata archaeon | reverse complement strand
TGTGGTTGCGGACAGGACAAACATGGTCTATACTGGGACCCTTGTTGTAAAGGGCAGGGGGCAGGCAGTGGTCACTGCCACCGGAGGCGACACCGAGATGGCAAAGATCTCCTCCCTTCTTTCAGAGACAAGAAAGGAAACAACCCCCCTGCAGCAAAGAATCAACAACCTCATGCGGTATATTCTTCTTCTCGTTGGCGCCATAGCGGCGGCAATCACAGTGGCTGGAATTGCAAGGGGAGAGCCGGTGTTCCCCATGATAGAAACAGGGATTGCTATAGCAGTCGCAGCAGTGCCGGAGGGAATGCCAGCCGTAATCACGATATCCCTGGCCATCGGAGTGAAGCGCATGTCATCAAGGAACGCCATTATACGTCGCCTTTCAGCTGTTGAAACGCTTGGAAATGTCAACATAATATGCTCTGACAAGACAGGAACAATGACTCTCAACCAGATGACAGTGAGGGAGATTAAAACATACGCCGATGCACTGTCAGTCAGCGGCTCCGGTTACGAACCAGCCGGTGCAATTTCCTCCCCGGGCAATCAGCCAGCAGTTAAGACAGATCCCTGGCTCTCGCTCTCACTCGCTGCAGGCATCCTCTGCAACGATTCATCACTTAGCATGGATAATGAAAAATGGAGGTGGACAGGGGACCCTACCGAGATAGCGTTGATAACTCTTGGACTCAAAGGCGGAATGGACACCACAAAGCTGGGCTCCGATTTCCCGAGATTGAAGGAGATACCTTTCCAGACATCGAGCAGGATGATGGCCACCGTCCACCCTGCGGAAAAGCTTCCAACGCACGTGCGTCGCAGCGAGGAAACGGACGGGTTTGTCTGTTTTGTGAAGGGATCTCCAGAGTCAGTGCTTGATGCATCCGTGAGTTTCGTGATGAACGGGGAAGTGGCCACCCTTGGGGGGGCTGAGAAGGAAAAATGGCTCAGGTTGAATTCAGAGCTTGCTGGCAAAGGCTACAGGGTCCTCGCCTTTGCATTCAAACTGATGGATTCTGTAGAGGGAGAGCCGTACAGCGATCTCGTCATATTGTCCCTTGCTGGAATGCAGGATCCGCCAAGACCGGGAGTGAAGGAGTCAATCATCAGGAGCAGGGAAGCAGGTGTAAGTGTCGTAATGATAACAGGCGACCAGAAGGCAACAGCGAAGAGAATTGCATTGGATCTTGGCCTCGGAAACGATTCAAGCGTGGTGATCACAGATGGGAAGACACTTGCTTTTGCAGGGATCAACGAATTTGTCTCAATCGTCAGGGGAACGGATGTCTTTGCACGCGTCTCACCTGAACAGAAGCTGGAGATAGTGAAGGCACTGAAGTCGGACGGCAGAATAGTCGCCATGACTGGGGACGGCATCAACGATGCTCCTGCACTGGATGCGGCAGACATAGGGATAGCAATGGGGAAAGGTGGCACGGATGTGGCGAGGGAGTCATCAGACGTCATACTCGTCGATGACAACTTCGCTTCAATTGTGTCGGCTGTCGAGGAGGGAAGGTTGGCGTTCTCAAACATCAGGAAATTCGTGAGCTACCTTTTTTCTTGCAACCTCAGCGAGCTTTTCATAATGCTTGTGGCCTCATTCGCAGGACTCCCCCTTCCCCTGCTTGCCCTACAGATACTCTGGCTCAACCTTGTCACCGACGTGCTTCCAGCAATTTCGCTTATAAGCGAAAGAACACCGGACGATGTCATGAAGCACCCTCCCGCGGGAACGCTCTCCGGCGGGAGCTTTTACTTTGCATCGAATATACTCTTTTCCGGCCTTTTCATGACAATCGCCGCGCTCCTGGCTTTCCTGTTCGAACTTGCCAATTCAGCAACCGTTGAGGCATCGACAACGGCGGCATTCTTGACGATGGCACTAAGCCAGACGCTCCATGTCTTCAACGAGCGTTTTGGTGAAAAGCCGCTGCTCACACGAAGGATGTTCACAAACACTTACCTCTGGGGAGCCGTTTTTCTGACACTTCTGCTGATATTCTCAAGCGTCTACATTGCACCGATGAGCCTTGTACTGGGGACAATGATACCTTCGACGAAGGAATGGACCGTTATTCTCGCTGCCTCATTCCTGCCCCTCGTCCTGTCCGAGATATACAAGGTAGCCCATAAGGGCATGGCCGCCCATATCGGCCCGTCAAGGGCACAAAGCTGACTTGCATGTTGAAGCATGTATTGACAGAGGATTTTTCCTCTTCATGCAACACTGTTGCGTCATCTTCGTTTCAGCTGGTAGTTGCAGTATCGCGCTATGGGACAGATATCGCACCGCGGATTGAGCGGCTTGCAGATGTTCTTGCCGTGCGTCACCATCAGCTCGTTGACATCCAGCCACCTGACTCTGGGAATGAGCTTTGAAAGGGCGGCCTCTGTCTCCTCCGGTGTTCGTGTTCTGACCCAACCGAGTCTGTTGCTTATCCTGTGCACATGCGTGTCAACAGGGATTGCCGGTTTGCCGAATCCGAAGACAAGAACACAGTTTGCAGTTTTTCGCCCAACAAGCGGGAGTGAGAGGAGCGACTCCAGATCCTCCGGAACCCTCCCGTCAAACCTCGACAGTATTTCCCGGGAGATTTCCCTGATCGCCCTTGCCTTTGTCCTGTAGAAGCCGACATTTCTTATAAGATTCTCAATCTCACCTATTCCTGCCCGCGAGATGCTCTTCGCATCCCCGAATTTGCCGAACAGTGCTCTCTCCGCCCTTGATGTGACTTCATCTCTGGTTCTCTGAGAGAGAACAGTGGCAATGAGCACCCTGAAGGGATCCTCTAGTTCGGCAACTTTGCCGAGTGCTGTCACCTGGCCTGTTTTTGTGTAGTGCTTCTTCAGCAGTAATATCGTCCTTGAGCAGTTCCGTGAATCAGGTCCAGAGCCTCTCGCCGTGTTTTGCATACCACCATTCCATTGCCTCTCCCACAGTCCTGATGGAGCCGGTCACGATAATTTTCCTGCCAGTCCGTTCATGCGCCACAAAATCCATCCCGTCACCTACATTTCCTGCTACCGTTCCCGCAAGATGGTGTCTTCTTGCACTCTCCATTATCTGTTCCGCAGGTCTCGCCCTTGTTGTTCTCGGCGAAACGCAAACAACCTCGCTTGTCAATTTGCGGATATATGGCATCATGTCCTCAATTTTCTTGTCGGAGAGTATTCCAATGACACAAAGGAAGTCTTCTCCCGTGACCTCCCTCACCGAAGCTGAGAGAGCGGCCATGGCATCGGGATTGTGTGCGCTGTCAAACAGGACCTCCTTTTCCCTGGTTGCAATTTGCAGCCTGCCGCGCCAGCTTACCTTTTCGAGTCCTTCCCTTATCGAATTGTCTCCAAGGTAGACACCCATTCGCTGAAGCCTTTCAGCAACTCCGACAGCCAGGCCAATGTTGCCAAGCTGGTATGACCCCCAGAGTCCTGAGCGCACATCGTTGTAATCCAGCATTCCGCTTATATCTACCCTGAGCTCGCCCCACCTGTTCACGACTGGATTTACCGAAACAATATCCTTCAGCATATTGATCTCTGACCCCCTTTCAGAGGCGAGGGAAACGAGCTTTCCGAGGGCTTCTTGATTGGTTTCCGCTATTATTACCGGGATTCCAGGTTTGATTATTCCGCCTTTTTCGAATGCGATCGAGCTCAGGGTATTGCCCAGAAGTTCTGTGTGCTCAAGCGCCACATGTGTTATTACAGAAACCATCGGCTGGATCACATTTGTTGCATCGAGCCTTCCACCCAGCCCGACCTCAATTACTGCATATTCGACCTTCTTTCTCGAGAAGTGGAGAAATGCTATTGCGGTCAATATCTCGAAGAATGTAATCTGCCTTCTTTCGCCCGGGAAAAGCTCTTCTGCCGCCTTCCTGACTTCTGCAGCTGTTTCGAGCAACTCGTCCGCAGTTATCTGTTTTCCATCGACCTTCATCCTCTCTTCAAGCTCAACGAGGTGGGGCGAGGTATAGAGTGCAGTCCTGTAACCTTCGGACGAAAGGATGGAGGCTATTAATGCGCTCGTTGAACCTTTTCCGTTAGTTCCTGCCACGTGCACGGACTTGAAACAACGGTGCGGGTTTCCAAGCTTTTCCAGCAATCGGCTCATGTTCTCAAGACCAAGTTTTATACCAAGGTTCTCAAGACTGTAGAGCCAGTGTATCATCTCTTCCCTGTCTGTCAGACGCTTCTCCATTGCATTCCAGAACTTGATGAGCCTGCCTATATTACTTTCCGGCGTCCCGGATGTGCCTGCGAAGAATCAGCCAATATGATTTCCCCAAGAGAGCAAGGCCAAGCGACAGATATAATGCATTACGCACTCTACATGGTGCGGTCAAAACGGCTTCATCCGGAGTCAGAGCTATGGACGACCTTCATATTTCAATCATAAACACCTCAAACAGCAGGACCGCGTTTGGCAGATACGCGGGTGACCTGGGACGTTCGATGGCCGGGATTGCAGATGTGCTGAGCTTTGTCGTGATGAAACGTGATCTTGGAAAGAGCATGCCGGGCAGAGTGTACAGGGGCATCTATCTCCCCTCATTGACCTCGGGAAGTGTCTTTTCAAACCAGATGAGCTCTTATCTGAACCTTCGCTTCTTCGGTTCTGTCTTCAGGACAGGAATCACTGACGCTCTTGCACATTCAGGCACCCATCCAGTGGTGCATTATGCGAGTCAGGAGGTTTTTCCGTTCCATTACGATGGGACAGATGTTGTCACGATACACGATCTTGTGGCGCTGAAGGAGAGTTTTGGCTCCGGGAGCTACAGCAGCCGACAGTACAGGAAGCTCATTGTCAGAAACATAGAGAAATACAGGAAATTCGAGAGAATAGTAACTGTGTCGGGCACTGTTGCCAGGGAGTTGAGCAGAGAAGGTTTCAACGGGCGGATATCTGTCATCTATCCGCCTGTTTCAGGCGGATTCAGGCAGCTTGGTGACAAGGCTGGCGCCAAAAAGCAGCTTGGCCTCCCCCAGGACAGGAAGCTTGTTCTCTCCGTATCTATCAATCACAAGAGGAAGAACCTTGAAACTGTTAGAAACACTCTCGATACGCTGGGAAGCGATTTCAGGCTTGTCAGGGTGGGAGAGAAGATTGGAGACAGCATAACATTCGCAGGTGTAGATGACGAGATGCTGAATATGATTTACAATGCATGTGATGTCCTTCTGCTTCCAAGCCTTGAGGAGGGTTTCGGCTACCCGGTGGTGGAGTCATTTGCAGCGGGCCTGCCTGTTGTTGCGTCGGATATCGAAGTGTTCAGGGAAGTGGCTGGCGATGCAGCAGTTCTCGTCGAGCCAACTCCCCAGGGCTGTGCGGCCGGCATCAGGGAGGCTCTCTCTGCAGGTCGTGAACTGTCAAAAAGGGGCTCGCAGCGGGCGAAATTGTTCGGCATTGACGTCTTTTCTCAGAAAGTGAAGGAATTCTACAGCGCACTAAGTTGAAGTGTCCACTTAACCCTCTGGCGCGGTCAGCTTTGAATAAAGCCTCTTGCTCAGTTTTGGTGACACCATGTAGGTCATCGAAAGGATGCTGGCAAAGGTGTTGCCTATCCTGCTGTACTCATTCATATGGCCCAGGAAGGAAAGGGCGGACAACAGAACCGTGCGCCGGTTCTCAGCCGGATCGTGAATGGCGTTTATAGTCTTGAAGAAGAATATCTGCCTCTCAAGCAGGTTGGCTATCTGGACGGCGCCTGCATCAAGCGCCATGCCGTGCATCAGCGTGAAGGTTTTAATCTGCCTTGTCGAAAAGCTGAACGTTGATGAAACGGAAACGCTCTTCTTGTTGAACCTGTAGCGCGTGAGCCTCCTGTTGTCAACAAGCAGCGAATACTCGCTAAGCGCGGCGCAGAAGAAAATGAAACTGTCATACCCGGACTGCATCTGTCTGGAGGCATCAATGTGTGCCATCAGTATTTCCTTCCTCACGGATATTGAGCTTTTGTTGAAGTCATGCCTGAGATAAATAAGCCTGTTTACGCTCTCCCGGACTTCATCCTTTCTGATCAGTCTTTCCCCTGACGGTTCTTTCGATGTGGAGAAATTGAATGCATACGGCGCCCTTATGCTCTCTCCTTTCTCGTTGATGAAGGTAGCTGAGTTGTGGTAGTATCCGATCTCTTCGCTCCCGCCGAATACCTCAATGACCCTTTCGATCTTGTCAACCTCGAAAATATCATCGTCATCCAGGAAGCTGATGACGTTGCCCGTACTCATGACGATGGCATCTGTGATGAATTGCCCGGGCGGCTCACTATTGCTTCTGACGGACTTCCAGCCCATTTCAGAAATCTTTGAATCGACCTGGACATCCGAGAAATCCTTGACGACTATGACTTCAAAACTCTCCTTCCCTGACGTCTGTCTTTCGAGCGAAGAGAGGGCTTCCAGCAGGAATTCCTTCCTCCTGAAGGCCGTGACTATGACTGTTACGTGGGGCTTCTGAAATGTCATTATTACACGCTTCTGACTCCGTGCATTGTTGCTTTATTTGATCCTTAGGGTATTTAAAGAGCTTACGTACAATTGGTCCATTATCCGTGTTTTCGCTGACAATCACTTCTGCTGCATCAGTCCCCACGAGGGGTTTGAGAAGGAAAAAACTGCCCATTTGACGATACCTTATTTATAATAGGATACTAATCGTCGCAAAAGGTGGATTCCACGCCTGAAAAGTCTAAAGCATATTGTGTGAAGTGCAAGAAGTCTGTTGAAATCAAGAACCCGGCCAAAACAAAACTGAAGAACGGGAAGCCTGCGACAAAAGGCACATGCCCGAACTGCGGCACGAAAGTCTTCAGGATTGGGAAGTAAGCTCCTTTCATTCTCAATTCCCCGGCCCGCGAGCCTGCGGGCCACAGGCCAGCAAGCCATTATGCTGCTGGCTTTTATTTTCATTATTCGTATTATTCGAAGTCTGATCAAGAAGCTATTTGTACTCAGGTCTTCTAATTCAAGGCCATGGCAAGCCTTTACGCCATGATTCCGTCCATACCAGCTGGAATCTATCCATACGTCGGCGGCATAGCGCTGGTCATGGGCCTGCTTCTCGCATTCTTCGGGGAATCGGTGTTCAAGATGATCACATCGGTGATAGGAGCAATCCTTGGCTCCATCATCGGTTTTGCATTCGGCGCTTCCCTCGGTGGAGTTCTCGGATCTTTCATTGTGGCGTTCATCGGTGCAGTCATAGGCGGTATCCTTTTCTTCTACGTCGCAGAGGCTGGACTCGCGCTCCTGATTGCCTATTTTGCATTCACTGGCATCCTTCACCTGGTTGGGGTCAGCGGTTCTGTTTCAGGCATTTCAGCACAGCCAAGCCTTGCACAGATCGCCGCGCTCATTGCAGGCTTTGCAGTCTTCATGCTTTCGATAATCTTCTTCACAGACATCGTGGCGGTCATCACTGCTGTTGCCGGGGGCATTATGGTGGACTACGGCCTCACATATCTCAACTTCGGCACCACTGGCACAATAATATCGGTCGTTGTCATCGTCCTTGGCATGGTTTACCAGTTCACGAGAATCAGGGCCAGAAAATCGATGAAGGACAAGATAATAGGTGAAAAGATCTACGGTCCTCCTTCATCCGGAACCGAGGAATGAATTCTGACCGGCCCGCTTTACCATCTGAAAATGAAGACAAGCGGCGGTATCAGAAGCACGAAGGTTGCAACGAGCGCAAATGAGACCCTTGAGGCCTGGATTCCTCCAATCCTGCCCATAAGCAGCGCGGATGCGACAGACACAGCAAGCGTCAGCCCTCCAATCGCAAGAAGGACCAGTTCGTACATCTGGTTCACAATGCCTCCGCTGGATACATAGTTCGCGGCAATTATCGAGCCGTAGCCGACAGCATACGTCACGGCAAGGACGACTGCCTGGGTCGACGGAAGCACCCTGCTGCCAGATTCACTGCCAGACTTTCTTTCCTTTTTCCTGGCCGTCATCGATGTATCAAGCGGCTCATCCATGACCCCTGGGGCGAATTCAGCATTGCACTTGGGGCAACGCGTGTCTGTGAGTGATACCTCCGTTCCGCAAACAGGGCATGCCACTATATCGGCAACTTCGTTCATCAAACATGGTTAAAAGCTGCTACGTAAATATTAAACTATTGAACAAATTCCTGACTTCCGTAACAGGCACCTACCTCGGGTGCTTCACCGCCCCAATCACCGAATCTCCCCCCATGTATGGCCTGAGAACCGCCGGGACAGCTATCGTGCCATCCCTGCGCTGGTAGTTTTCAATCACACCGATGAATGTCCTTGGCAGGGCAAGCCCGGACCCGTTGAGGGTCGCAACAAACTCGCTCTTCAGGTGCGGTTCCTTCCTGTACTTTATATGGGCCCTTCTCGCCTGGAAGTCTGAGAAGGAGCTGCATGACGAAACCTCGAGCCAGTTTCCTACGCCGGGCGCAAATACCTCAATGTCATACGTCTCCTCATTCGCGAACCCCAGATCTGCTGTGCAAAGATGTTTGATCCTGTAAGGGAGGCCAAGTCCCTTCACTATTTCCTCCGCATCAGCAAGCAGCTTCTGCAGCTCCTGCTGGACAGTGTCAGGCTCCACTATCTTGACAAGCTCAACCTTGTTGAACTCGTGCACTCTCCCGATCCCCTTGAGATCCACATGCCTGCCAGCCTCTTTCCTGAATGACGGGAGGTATGCGGTGTAGCAGATCGGCAGATCCTCCTTTGAAAGTATCTCCTCGCCCAGAAGGTTCGTCAAGGGCACTTCAGCCGTTGGGTTGAGCAGCATGTCCTCTCCCTGGACCCAATACATGTCGTCCCTCTTCTCCGGCAGCTGCCCCGTCCCTATGGCGCACTTCGACCTCACAATCACAGGCACCTGCACCTCAATGTATCCCTGCTTCCTGTGGACGTCGAGCATGTAGCTGATCAGCGCCCTCTCGAGCCTTGCCCCGTCCCCTTTGAGAACATAGAAGCCGCTTCCAGATATCTTTGCTCCCCTTTTCAGATCCAGCACTCCAAGTTCGCCACAAAGGTCGTAGTGTGTCTTTGGCGCAAAGCCAAGATCCTTCGGCGGAGAAGGTGTTTCGGTTACCACATTGTCATCCTCGCTCCTTCCCACCGGCGTCCTGTCATTCGGTATGTTCGGGAAGTACAGCAGCAGCTCCTCCCTCTGCCTTTCAATTTCTCCGATGCCTGCTTCAACATTTTTGAGACTGACGGCAATTTCCTTTGCCGTCCCAAGGGCGCTCTCCTTCTCTTTGCCTGAAAGCCTTGACACGTCTATCGCAATCTCATTCCTTTTCCTGTTCAGTGTGTTCCTCTCATCGACCATCTTCTTCCACTTTGCATCGAGCTCCTGAAAACTGTCGAGAATGGAGGTGTCTCTGTTCCTGCTGATGAGCGACTGCCTCACAAGCTCACCTTTCTCCCTGATGACTTTCGCATCGAGCAAGCTCATTCACTTCCCTTTTTTCTTGAAAACAAGCGTCCTTCCTATCTTCATTACGAGAATTGAGTGTTCCTCAATGCTCTTCTGAAAAAGGTCAATCTCCTCCTTCGAGACGTTGAACTTGATCTTTACCATTCCATTCTTCTTTATCTGATCCAGCAACTCTTTCCTGACGCTTTCAGTCACCCCGTTCTTGCCAACCTGCACCGTCGGCTTCAGTGATTCGGCCTTTTTCCTGTCATCCTTTTCTGCTGCCGTTTAATCCCCGTCCTTCCTGCTTTTCCCGTATGGGAATCTTGATGTGTTTCCGCAGGCCAGGCATACAATCACCTTTCTGCCACGTGACAGCCTCACCCTGCAGGTCCGTGTGGGCAGCATATAAGTGTTGCACTTTCTGCAGTATTCCATCCTGTGCCCAATCGATATGTCAACCTTCATGCCTATTCTTCTTGCCAGGGAGATATATCGCCTGCTGAGGTCAGTCTCCCCTTCCTTTGTGAGCTTCTCGGCCATTTCGAAGAGGTTCTCTATCCTGTCCCTTGCTATTCTCTTGGCCTCAATGCTCTCCCGGCGGTACACAGTTGTTGATGTTCAGGCCCGTTTATAACACTTCTATCCGACAACCGCGGCAAAATGTGCCAGTCAATCAGATATCCATGTACCTGTAGACCTCGTATGGTGTCGTCCTCAGCGCAACATTCAGGAATTCTTCTTTCTTGAGTTCTATGTGGCGCTCAAGAAGATCTTTCGTGA
>JAKAVR010000006.1 GCA_021817225.1 Thermoplasmata archaeon | reverse complement strand
CGAATGACTGCGCTTTCGGAAACATACTTAATCATCACTCACCTAGCAAACAGCGAAGACAAATGCCGGATGAAACAGCTGAAATTGCGTCGGCTGAATTCAGAAGATACAGCCGCATAACGATTTTAATCGTGATGATGGGCGTAATGATGACCGCTGTTGACACCACGGCCGTGGTACTCGGGCTGCCCGTGATGATTGTCGACCTGAATTCGAACATTGCAAGCATGGTATGGGTCATCATGGCCTACCTGCTTGTTCTTGCCGTAGTCGGGACGCAGGTGGGAAGACTCGGCGATATGTTCGGCCGTGTCAGGATGTACAACCTCGGGTTTGTGGTCTTCACGCTTGGCTCCCTCCTTTCAGGAGTTGCATTGACAGACAACGAGCTGATTGCATTCAGAGTGCTGCAGGGCCTGGGGGGAGCATTCATTTTCTCCAACAGCGGTGCAATAATAGCCGATACATTCCCACCTGCCCGGAGGGGCAAGGCATACGGCTACAGCGGTGTCGGATTTTCAGCCGGCGCTGTCCTTGGCATACTGGTTGGTGGCGCATTTGTCACCTTCCTTAGCTGGCGGTACATTTTCTTCATAAACGTACCCATTGGAATCATAGCGGCCCTCTCAGGCTACTACAAACTGCATGAAAAATCCCCCAGGATAAGGAGCAGATTTGACATTCCAGGGATAATGCTGCTGATGGCAGGAGTCTTCCTGATTCTTTATTCAATGACCGAAATAACAGGCGCGGGGTGGTCTGCCATGGCGGGACTGGAGCTGCTTGCCGGTAGCATTACAATATTCGTGTTTGTTATCTGGGAAAAATACTCTCCATCTCCCCTGCTGGATCTTTCACTCATCAGGCAGAGGGTGCTTTTTGCATCGATGTTTGCCGCGTTCTTCCAGGCGATCGCAAGCTATGCAGTCCTTTTCCTTGTCATCATGTACCTTCAGGGACCAAGGGGGCTGAGTCCCTGGAATGCATCAATTCTTCTGGTCCCCGCCTACATACTCTCAAGCGTTGTTGCACCAGCTGCCGGAAGGCTCTCAGACAGGCTGGGAGCAAGGGTGGTCGCGTCCTTCGGGCTTATGCTGCAGGCAATCGGCATCTTCATCTATTCCACCCTTGACCTCAACACACCGCTCGAATACGTACTCCTCGGTGCGGCGATAAACGGGGCGGGCCAAAGCATGTTCTTCCCTGCAAACAACAGCGCCGTAATGGCCAGCGCACCACCAAGGGCGTACGGTGTGACCTCCGGTCTTCTCAGGACGCTTTCCAACATGGGCATGGTCGTAAGTTTTGCCGTGGTCCTCCTGATCGCCTCGCTGTCGATCCCGAGACAGCTAGCATTTGCGATATTCCTCGGTGTTTCCGGGATACACGGCCAGCTTTCGTCCGCATTCATACAGGGAATTCATGTCGCGCTCATAGCCTCCATATCGCTGATAGTTGTGGCAATTGTCCTTTCGATACTGAGAGGCAAGGAGGCCCGTACACTCAGTGCACAATCGGGCTCGGGGCCTGAGGGCGGAGCTTCCGTCGGCAGGCACGGTTAGGCACAAACGCAGCAGACCATTCACCCGGGTAGAAGTGCAGGTCGGTGCCGCAGATGCCGGCTTTTTCGGTCCTTGCCCTGATGAAGTTCTTCCTGCCCCTCCATTACCAGCAGTATGCATCCAGCCTCCGGCGATTCGGCCACGCAATACATGTCCCTTACTTGAGGCAACTGCCCAGGAGGAGATTATTAAAGAATGCTGTTCCATCCTGTCCGTGTGAAAGGGGTTCTGCTTCACGGTGGAAAGGGGACCAGGCTGAAACCGATTACATACACCGAAGTGAAGCAGCTTCTGCCGGTGGCGGGAAAAGCGATAAGCCAGTACTGCCTCGAAGACATGATATCAATAGGCATAACCGAAGTATGCATAGTTGTCGGGTCTGTAGGCGCAACAGATGTGATGGAACACTACGGGGACGGTTCCAGATGGGGGATCAGCATATCATATGCTCACCAGCCCGAACCTCTCGGGATAGCACATGCGGTCGGCCTAGTCGAGAATTTTGTTGGGAGCGAACCGTTTGTTGTTTACCTCGGCGACAATCTCGTCCATGGGGGAATTGGAAAGCTACGGGACAATTTCATTGGCGGCAGCTTCGACGCTTATGTTGCACTGTCAAGAGTAAAGACACCGGAGCGGTACGGTGTGGCAGAAGTGAAGGACGGGAAGCTCTACAGGCTTGTTGAGAAGCCAAAAGAACCGAAGAGCAACCTTGCCCTCACAGGCATCTACTTCCTGAAACAGTCCGTATTCGATGTCATAAGGGAGCTGAAGCCCTCATGGCGGGGAGAACTTGAAATCACGGAAGCACTGCAGAGGCTCATCGACAAGGGATTCAGTGTGGGATGCGATGAGATTACGGGCTGGTGGAAGGACACCGGAACAGCAGAGGACATGCTGGATGCAAACAGGCTGGTGCTGGACAGCATAACCCGCAACACTGAAAACGTGTCAAGGCAGGATCGCAACATCATTGGACGCGTCTCCATTGGAAGGAACGTTCAGATGGACGAGCGAACCAGGATAAAGGGGCCCTCGTACATCGGAGAGGGCACGGCAATATCGGCCTCATACATAGGACCGAACACAAGCATAGGCAACAACTGCATCCTCAAGGGAGTCGAAATAGAGGATTCAATAGTAATGGACAATTGCACAATCGAAGGGGAGGGTGCAGTGAGCATACACGAAAGCCTTATAGGGACGGGCTGCACCGTCGTCAAGGGAAACGGCGTCAGGAAAGGCACGAAGCTCATAGTCGGCCGGGACTCAAAGATAAGCCTCTGACGGAGACTCAGAACGGCGGCGGCACATTTTCGGCCAGCGCCTCCCACCAGTTCCTGTGGTCCCTGTACCAGTTAATTGTTTCATTGAGAGAAATGTCGAGAGAGTGCCGGGGTTTCCATCCCAGTTCATTCCTCAGCTTCGAGTCGTCTATGGAATACTTCCTGTCATGACCCGGCCTGTCGGCAACCCGCTCAATCATGCTGCTGCCATGCCCCATGAGGGAAAGCAGTTTCTCTGTCAGAGCCCTGTTGGAGATCTCGTTTCTGCCAGACACAAGGTATGTCTCTCCGCTTCTTCCATTGCGCATTACAGTGTCAATTGCGGAGCAGTGGTCCTCGACATATATCCAGTCCCTGATGTTCAATCCGTCGCCGTACAGCGGGACCTTCCTGCCCGCGAGTAGAAGAGTAATGAATCTCGGAATGAGCTTCTCCGGGTGCTGGTATGGACCGAAATTGTTGCCGCAGTTCGAGATGGTCGTCCTGAGGCCGTAGGTGTTGGCATATGCCCTTACAAGATGATCGGATGCTGCCTTGGAGGCGGCATAGGGACTTCTCGGACTGTAGCAAGACTTCTCGCTGAATTTGTCTGATGAATTGATGTCCAGAGACCCGAACACCTCATCTGTCGAGACATGGTGAAACCGGCCGATGTCATTCCTCCGCGCCTCCTCAAGGAGGCACATGGTTCCCTTCACGTTTGTTTCAATGAAAGGAAAGGCGTCATGTATTGAACGGTCGACATGAGACTCGGCGGCAAGGTGCACGACTGCATCTGCATCCTTCATTGCGTGCGACACATCGGTGCTTTTCCGGATATCTGCCCTGATGAAGGTGACATACTTCTGGTCAACGAGCGGTTTTATGGACTCGAGGTGGCCCGCATATGTGAGAAGGTCAAGGCACCTGATTTCGTCATCAGGATGCGCTGCCTTCAGGTAGTAGAGAAAGTTCGAACCAATGAAACCGGCCCCGCCGGTCACCAGTATTCTCATCGCATTTCAAGATGGCTCATGATTTATAATAAGGTGCCACCGGCGGCTGTGTATAAACTGAAGGCGAACGGATGAAGTCTGCAGCATCCCTTCCTTGCCCTGAGCTGACATTCCCTGCGCCGCGGCATAATGCGGGCGGGCGGTCTGTGGACAATACCTGCTATCGGGGATGTGAGTCTGGTCTGATGTTCATATAGGTGAGCAGAGAATATTACGGCGCAATAAACGGTGAAACAAAAAGATGGAAACAAGAACAGTTGCTGAAGTTTTGCAGGGCAGGCCAACGCTTGAGGGCGCGGGTGTGAAGCTTATGAGGGCTTTCGGGAGCCCCCAGATGGCACCCCTCTTCGACCCGTTTCTGCTGCTTGACGATTTCGGATCCAGCTCCCCTCACGAGTACATGGCAGGCTTTCCATGGCACCCCCACAGGGGAATAGAGACAGTCACTTACCTGCTCAAGGGTGAGGTCCAGCATGAGGACAGCACGGGTACCAGGGGAACAATCAGGAACGGCGACCTTCAGTGGATGAGCGCAGGCAGCGGCATTTACCATTCTGAAATGCCACGACCTCCGGAGAGGGAAAAGCCAGATGTCGAGCTTGACACTGAAATGCGCGGTTTCCAGCTCTGGGTGAACATACCTTCGGCGCACAAGATGGATGAACCGAACTACAAGAACCTGCTAAGGCAGAACTTACCAGTGGCTGAGCTTGATGACGGAACAAGGGTCAAGGTTGTAGCAGGTGAACTCAAGGATGTCCCTGGCCTCGGGCATATCACCGGCCCGGTACAGAATCTTCCCGTTGACGCCCATTATCTTGACATCGAAATGAAGGATCACAGCGAGATAAGCTACAACGTCAAGGACGGTTACACGACATTCGCCTATGTGATGGACGGCGAGGGTATCTTCGATCAGGCGCAGAATGCGAAGGCAGGCAAGAGGAGCGTCGTCCTTTACAGGAGAGAGGGGAACCATATCAAGGTCAGGACGGAAGACTCGGGACTGCGTTTTCTGCTCATTTCAGGCAAGCCGCTGAGAGAGCCGGTTGCATGGTACGGTCCGATTGTAATGAACACGAGGGATCAGCTGGCACAGGCATTCCACGAGCTTCAGACCGGCGAATTCATAAAGCACAAGGCAACAAGCTACGACTATTTCGAATGAAGGCAGACGGACTGAACGCACCTGCGCAGCTCAGTAGGACATCTCCGCGATCTTCCTCCACCACTTGAACCTGGACTCTATTCTTGCGTCAAGTGTGAAGGGGTCTGTCCCGTGCATAGCATTGAGACTCAGCAGAATAAGGAAAAGGACGGCCTGTATTATGCCTGTGCCCGGATCCGTATAGCCTGACACTGGCATTCCTCCGAATCCTTCACCGACTCCCCATGCCAGGATCGCAAACACTGCTCCGCCAATGTATCCGACCTTTCTTGCAAGGCCAAGGATGAGACAGGCAGCAAGCAGGGCTTCAAGGGTGCCGCAGAGATAGGCATAGAAGGCGGGGGCTGCACTGACCTGCGAATCCCAGAATGCAAACCATCCTGCAAGGGATGAGGGAGCCATGGCCGCCTGGGCCCTGACAACAGCAACAATGTTGCCTGGAAGATTGTAATAGAAAGCAAGGAACGCCTCTGTCAGGTAGACAAGGCCGAATATGACGGCGAACGCCCGGCTCATTTTCATCGAGTTCCTGGCGAACCAGCCCTTGAGGCCCATTGGCGTTATCTTCGGCATCTCGGCGATTTTGGCCCACCACTTGTATCTTTTCTCAATGAGCCTGTCGAGAGTGTAGGGGTTGCTGCCGTAGGTGGAACTGAACACCATCAGGAAGAGCAGGCCCAGGGCATAGATGTTTGACTGCCCGACGGTAACCGAGCCTGGGCCGTATGGCCCGCCGAACCCTTCCACAACGCTCCAGATGAGAAGGGCAAGCGCGATGCCCCCGAAATACGCGATCTTCCTGGCAAAGCCGAAAATGAGGGAAAATGCAATCAGGAATTCGAGAATACCTGTCCCGTTAGCCGCCAGAACAGGATTTGCAGAAACGAAGGAATACCACCAGCTGTACCATCCGCTTAGAAAGGCAGGCTGTCCCGCGGATGCAGCCAGGACTTTGCCCGGCAGCAGCTTGTAGAGACCCATCTGGAATTTGAAATAACCGTCTATCGCCCACAGCGTGCCGAAGACGAGTGCGACGATCTTGCCAAGCTTGACTCCCTTCTTCCAGACAGGCCTGTTTTCAAAGCCGGCGAGTCCCTTGTCCACACGGACAATGAGCGGTTCGAGTTGACTGTCACCTGCGGGGGGTACACTCTGTTTCAAGTCCTGCGAATAGCTGTCCATGATTGAGCAGTAACATATGTAGGGTTGGTATTTAACTAAAAAGCTGAATATATCGGGCATAAGCTTTTTATACCGACTTCTGAGGCGCACACCGGCTTCGGAGAACAGCCAGAACCAGGTCCGGCCATCCTCCGCTGCATTGCTACTGGCGGAAAGCCACCCGGTTGCATCATGAGGCAGGAGAGCTGGATGGCTCCAGACAGAAGAAGTTCGGCGTTTACGGAATTTCATCACAAGACTTTTATCGTGGGAAGATTCAGTTGCGACTAAGCTGATAGAATGAAAATAGGTGTCTTCGGGACTCTGCCGCCTTTGACCGAAAGATTGTCGTCGGTCAGCAGCGGTATGCTTATTCTTCTTTCGAAGAGTCCTGATATTGACGGCATAACCTTCTACGGGCAGGATGGAAGCTTCATCCCCGGGGCTGCCGAAGCTGGCAAGGTGCAGCTCAAGCGCTCCTGGAGCATAGGAAACCCGATGTCGATCATCAGGACGCTTGTCCAAATGCTCAGGGACAGGGAATCGGAGGCGTATTTCTTCAATGCCTCACTGACAATGTTCGGGCCTGACAAGCTTTCGAATGTGATAGGTCTGCTTGTTCCCTCGTTGCTCGCGAAGCTGACGCAGAAGAAAGTAGTAGTCTACATGCATGATTTTATAGAAACGGAAGAGCCGGCCAAACTCGGATACAATGTCAATGTTGTTTCGAAAGTGACAGCTTCCCTTCTGGAGAAGCTCCTTATCGACAGTACGCTCGTCATTGTTCCTCGCCCGAGCCAGAAATACATACTTGAGAAGAAATACAGAAAGCCGGTGACATCCCTTGTGGTTCCTTTTGTTGAGGGACTGAACGGAGTCCCTGGCAATGGCCGGATAAGTGGCAAGACGGCAAAGAAGGCGGATTCGGTCAGAATGCTGCTGTTCGGAAAGTGGGGGCCGCAGAAGGATCTTAATGGTGCATTGAATATTATTTCACGCCTGATGCGGACCGACGCGCGCATAAAAGTGACGGTGGCTGGCGGGATTAACCCAAATTTCCCGGAATATAAGGAAGTCATGCAGAATGCACTCAGGGAATTCCCAGGGGACAGGATAGAATACAGGCCCGAAGTCCCTGATGAGCAAGTGCCTGAACTGTTTCAGGAAGCAGACATTCTGTTCCTTCCGTACTTCGCCTCAGGCGGGTATTCGGGAGTCATGAATCTTGGAGCACTATACAACCTCAAGATAGTCGCATATGACGTGAAGGAGCTGAGAGAGAGCGATTCTCTCATAAATGCGGGAACTCTTTTCATTGACCCGAAAGACGCTCATGCCGTCCAGCACCTCGAGCGGATAATAAACGAGGTGAGTCTCACCAGGGAAAAGAGACAGAACAACCTTGAAAAGAAGACAACACAGGCCAACGAAGTGTTTCAGGGCGTCGTCAGGATTCTCACAAATACTTATGCGAAGAGCGGCATCAGGCTGCAGCAGTCCAGGCCAACGATAGAGCACAAGTGAATAGCGGGCAAAAGCAGTAACCTGGCCCTAATCCGTAGTCAGTCACCTGGTACTGCCGCCTACCTTCCGCTGAAGGTGTCGAGATATTTCCTGGACAGTTCGCGCATATCGAAGCGTGCTGCTTCATCCTTCCTGAATTCTGAAGGGAGACGTGGTCTGCTCAGCATTTCATTGAGAGATCTTGTGAGTTCAGACTCATTTCCCGGTTGGACAAAGAGGCATGACATGGAGCCGTGCAATATCTGCTCATGGGCGCCTGTTCGGGTAGCCACGACTGGGACACCAAGTATGTCGGCCTCAACCGCGTTGAGCCCGTACCCTTCCTTCAGCGAGGGTATGGCAAGCAAGGCGCACTTCACCATCAGGAACACCTTCTCCTCTTCAGTTACACGTCCCATGAAATGGATTCTGTCCGTGAGGTGCAATTCCTCTGCAAGCTGTTTGAGTTCGTTTGTGTGCGCCGCCGCATCCCCGGCAATCAGGAGGGCAGCATCCGGATAGCGCTTCACCGTTTCAGAGAATGATCTTATCAGCACATCGAATCCCTTTGTTCGGACGTTTCTGCCAATACTCAGGATGAATGGGCAATTCTGCCGGACGTATGAGGACAGCCATTTTGAAAGCCGGCTCTCCCGTTCCATTGCACGACTGTAGCAATCGGCAAACCCGACAGCATCAATGCCAAGCGGAACTACGGAAATGCTCGGCGCGTGCTGCCTACCGAAATAATTGATGAATTCAAGCCTGGAACGGTCGCCAAACACCAGTATGTTTCCCTTGCTGCCGACGGCAAGCTTGCCTATCGTCCTGTACATTATTCTTGACGAGAGGTTGAGCAATGTTGTATGCTCCGCGGTCGAGACGGCATGGTCTACAAGCAGAATCCTGTCAGAATACCTCCTCAGCAGAAACAGAGACAACAGCGGCATTGTCTCCATGATGCCATGTATCACAATCCTGTCGCTGGCCGCCGCCTTCACCTTCAGTGTGCGACGCAACCTCAGCATTTCTCCGGGGTGCATCGGCATGAAGTACGATGCCTCTCTCAGTCTCTCTGGGGCACCGATGAGTCTGAAGAAGTCACATTCCCCTCCATCTGAGGCGGCTGTCTGTTTGTTCGCAAGGGCTGACGGGACAGATGCAATTACCTCCACTTCGTGCCCATCCTTCTTCCACTCATCGGCAAGAATCTTGTAGGTCTGTGCTCCGCCGCCGCGGACATAAGGTGGATAGTCGGGGCACAGCTGCAGTATCTTCATGTCGACTCCTTTCAGGGGCTGGTTTGGGCTACAGAAATGGAATCAATCGTGAGCGAAGCGGAGCATATCAGCCCGTTTGTGTTCAAAACATTGAAATTCACCCGATGGAAAAGGCGTGAGGAATAGCTGAGCTGGACAGAATACTGCCCGGGGTGGGTTGCAGACTCGTTGACGGAAACAAGCCGGAGCGGCAGTATCTGCCCACTTTCTGAATACGCAGTGAACAGGATGTGGTTGATAGTGCTCTGCTTCGAAACATTGGAGAGGGTGTAGGAAACCGAGAAGTTGCCGGGTGAAAGGAGCATGCTGCTGGAACTGAGCTGTTCGGTCGTCAGCCTCTGCCCGATGGAGTAGGGCTGCCCAATTGGCTGCGAGGCTGCATACGGCACGTAGTACACCGGACTTCCAGTGTATCCGAGCTTGTAGACAATCAGGCCCTGCATGCTCTCGTATACGCCGTATGAATTGTTGCCTGCAAAATGATTTGCCCAGTACAGGCTGAATCCGCCGAATGCGGTCATTATATTGTTGAGCGTCAGTGGATTCATAACCGCATAGTCCACAGTCTGGTTGGCATAGTAGCCGTCAATGTAGACCTTGTCCCTGTTCATCAGTTGCGGCATGTCGTTCTGTATGAACACAGATGAGTGCACGGGAATCAGGGAATAGGCATGGTTTATGTTCGCAATGGCAGCAGAGTCACCAAGCTGGGTTCCAAGCTTGCCCGAAGTCACATTGCTTAGGCTGAATGGAGAAAAAATGGAAAATGAGATGGCGCTTGACAATACCATCAGAATGAGAAGGGTGTTGAGCAGTTTCTTCCTGGGCAACCGAGAGATTGCAGTTATAGATGAAATGAAAAGAAACCCCGAGTAAAGATATGGGTACTGTTCGAACAGGTTGTAATAAGGGACGTAGTTGGTCGTCGCACCGACTATCAGAAAATAGCCAACTGCTGGCAGGACGAACAGTGAAAGAAGCGGGGTAAAGAGCAAAGGAATGAGTTGCCCTGCCACATACACTATTTTCGGGAGTGTTTCATTATTGATGAGGAATGAGAAAACAGTCGCGCTGCCGGAGGATGATGAAACAGATGCCACATCACCTATCCTAGAAGCGATGATCAGTCCCCCGATCGTGTAGATGCGCGCCTCGAATGCAAATATCGCTATCCACACAATTGCGATGATCGCGACAGGGAGGTTGTTTCTGTTCAGTCTGCCTGAAAAGAATTTTCCCAGTGAGACTGACTCTGCACGGAGCCACGCAAGACACCTGCTGAATCTGCCTGATGAATTCAGATTGTGCCTGAGCGAATTCATGTAATGGCCGGCTCCTGCAGCAATCTTCCTTGGCAGGTGAGAAAGAGAGATGCCTCGTATACCCCTTGTAAACTCAATCAGGTAAAGCAGGAAGAATATGCCGGGTGCCCAGCTGTTTGTGATCGCACCAAGCATCCCCGTCACGAAGAAGAAAAACCATCTCTTCCGCAGGAAGAACATGTAATTCAGAAGGAGAAAGCCCTCCAGGAACACCATGTAGTTCCCCCCCTGTGCCATATAACCGTAAGTCGAAGGGAAAAGAAAATACAGAATTTGAAACGTCAGTGCCACCTTGAAATTGCCTGTCTTGATCTCGGCTATCCTGAAAACCGCATATGATCCCAGACCAATCAATATCGTCTGATCGATGAGAAGGGTAAGCGGGCTGTCATATACAAGCATCGTCAGCCCGGTTACCATGTAGAACATCTTCGTGAATGGCGTCGCAGAAACCAGTGCGTGAGGAAACGGCCATCCAACGGGGGAAAATGTCTGAGAGAAAAAATACGACAGGCGGTATCCAAGGCCAAGATCAAAGAGAGTGTAGTAGTTGTTAGTGTAAAGCTTGAAGTTATAAATCGAGAGAAGAACGACAAATGCAATTGTCAATGCAAATGGAGTGACTTTTTGCATCGCGGCCTTGTATCTCATGGGTTACAGGCCCGACAATTAAGGAAACATGACTTAAGGATTGGCATCTCGACGAGGCTCTTCCCCACGCATCGGGCAAGGGGAAATGGCTGAAAATCTGATTTTCGCCGCTCGTCGAAGGGACCTTCGCAGCAATATGTGCAGCAGAGTCTATGCATGGAGAAATTGCAGCTTCAACAGGATGGACAGGTCAACAAATATCGAGCGGGGAATGGAATCCCTCCTTCCCGAGATGGCTTTGTGCTTCATTCCAAAGAATGCCTTAACACCTCTGGTATAGTCGTGGACGGAGTTTGTATAAATTGACCTTAACAACATCCACAAGAGTGAGGAAGGGAATATCCAGAGCAGAACAGCGAAGGAAAGTTGCTTGAGTTCGGAGTAGAGGGTATTGCGGACTCCAAGCCCTTTTCTCGACAGGCCCACCTCATTTATCACAATCCTGTCTTCTTTTCCAGGCGTCTGGTCAATGATGTAAGAATTCGAGTCCATGAGGAGACTGTAGCCGAGCCTGTGCATCCTGTAGTGCAGATCGGTTTCATCACCCTGAATAAAGACATTTGTGTCCCAGCCCCCCGTGAGAAGAAAGACGCTTCGCTTGAACATTATGAAATTCCTGATTCCGAAGACCTGGAAGACGCCCGCATTAGCGACAGGCTTCCCTTCACGATTCAGCCAGAAGGGAGTGGACAGAGTGTAGCAATTGAGACCCCGGCTCATGGAACTGTCTGAGTAGCATGCGCAACCGATTGCTCCCGCACCATCCCTTGAACTGAGTATTCCAACAAGGTTACCGATCGTTTTCCTGCCGACTATGACATCGTCGTCGCAGAAGACAATGTAGTCTCCCCTCGAAAGTTCTGCACCCGTGTTCCTGGCTTCCTGAGGGTTTCCTGTGAAAACACGCCGCACAGTTACCGAAGGGAAAAGCCTGGTTACCTGAGAAATAAGCTGATCCCCTGAGCCGGTGTCA
The DNA here is from genome assembly GCA_021817225.1 of Thermoplasmata archaeon. Classification (GTDB taxonomy): domain Archaea; phylum Thermoplasmatota; class Thermoplasmata; order Sysuiplasmatales; family Sysuiplasmataceae; genus JAJZXY01. Next base: position 38,356 of record JAKAVR010000006.1, on the reverse strand, counting down.
ACGTAGATAATTTCAGGAATGGAATATTCCGACTCCATAAGACTCTGGATTGTGGCAAAGAGTTTTTCGTACCTGTTTCTACCTGCAACCACTACCGATACCGTGGCTTGATTCGAGACAGGCTGATTGCGGGACAATGTGCCACCTACCGCCCATGATAAAATGGTCAGTTACTTAAGTCAATTTGTGCAGGATGAACTGTTTGCACAATCGTGTTGTCCAACCTGGGGGCCATGACGTCTTCTTGTTGCTCTGCTTCTGACCCATTGCACAAATGAGGCGACAGGCTGCTTATTCGGCTTCAAAGCACAGTTGAGAATTACCTTTCCACCGCATACGAAGGGAGAATCCACTTAACCGATCTGGATTTATCCCGGCACGGTGAAGTCGTGAAGGCTGACTTTGTTTACACAGGCATCAGGGTAAGGGATCTGGAGCGGTCGGTCGCATTCTACACAAAGATACTGAATATGCAGGTCACGGGCAGGCAGAAGATAAAAGAGGCTGATGGAGAGGTAGTTTCGCTGCAAAGCAGGAAGGACGGTCCGGAACTGGAGCTCAACTTCTATGAGAAAGGGTCGACGCATGATGCACCATACACTGTCGGAGAGGGCCTGGATCATCTCGCCTTCCGCGTGGGCAACATGGATGAGGCCATCAGGGAAGCGGAAGCGGCCGGCCATCCGGTGGTGCTGGATGTCAGGACAGCCAAGAGCAGGTGGGTGTACATACAGGACCCGGATGGCTTATACATCGAACTATTCTCCTGAGAGTCATGCGCAACGGTTGTCTGCATGAGTCGCGATGATGCGGGTCTGGCCGGGCATCTCTTTTCAGAGGGGCCTCACAGGGCAAAGGAGGACAAGCTCCAGCTCTTCGGCCAGTTCGTTGGCGACTGGGATATAGTCGAGGACAGGTTTCCACAGAAGGACGGAAGCGAACTGAGGTTCAGGGGCGAACTCCACTGGGCATGGATACTCGACGGCCTGGCAACGCAGGATGTCTGGATGCAGTACGATGAGAGCCGGAAGCGCAACGTGCCGGTTGGAACAACAATTCGCTTCCACGATGAAGGCATAGATGCATGGCGCAGCATCTGGATTGCCCCGGGCGGCAGCATTATACGGACATTCATCGGGAGGAAGGACGGAGACGACATAGTGCTGGAAGGCAATACCGAAGATGGCCGGCCCGAACAATGGATTTTCTTTGACATAAGCAGGGACGAATTCAAGTGGAAGGCACTCGAGTCAAAGGATGGCGGAAGGAACTGGGAACTTACCGAGGAGATGCTGATAAGGAGAAAGGGCAGTTTGCACTAACTCCAGAATCGGATTCTCTGCGTCTTTTTCACAATATTTAGTCGGACGTGCTGATATGTTCGGTTCGGATGATTAATAGGGTCCGCTCATAAACAGAAACTGCGAGGCCATGCCTATGGCATTTCCGATGGTTGACTTCGACAGGTTTCTGTTTGCATTCACGATCGGGTCGCACATTCTCCTTGTCTCCGTGAGCATCACCCTCTCGATCCTGATCTCAATCACGGAATTCCTTTCCATACGGTACAACGACAGGTACTACGGAGCGCTTGCAAGAAAACTGCTGAGGGTTTTCATTGTGTCCTTCGGCGTCGGGACAGCAAGCGGTGTTGTGATGGCCGTAGAACTTGTCAACCTGTTTCCAGGTTTCATGACGCTTGTTTCCCAGACGGGAGTCATTGCTGTCTTCTACGTCGAAATATTCGCATTCTTCATCGAGACCGTGTTCCTCGTGGTTTATGCATACTACTGGAATTCGTTCACCGGCAAGTATACTCACTGGATGCTCACACTTCCCATTGTCGCTGGAACGCTTGCATCGGGCGCACTCATATCGATGGTCAACGCCTGGATGAATACGCCAAACGGGTTCAACATAAGCAACTACCTGGCGACGGGCCAGATAACAGATGTGAGCCCGTGGGCACCCTTCCTCACACCATCGACGGTTCCTGAAATATTGCATGTGCTCTCAATGGTAGTGTTCGCAGGCGCGATGCTGATGGGCGGCTATTTCGCCTACAGGTACATGAGGAGTCATTCGGAAGAAGAAAAAGAGCTGTTCCTCAAGGGACTGAGGCTCACAACACTGCTCTCGGCTGTTTTTGTTGTGCTTACAATATACTCCGGGATAAATGAGATAACCACCCTCCTGACGGAACAGCCGCTGAAGTATGCTGCCATCGAGCTCAATCCCACGCCGGGGAGCGGGTTTCCCGAGCACATCTTCGGCACAATCGTCGGAGGAAAGGTAGTGGGTGGTTTCGACATACCCGGCCTGCAGTCTTTCCTTGTGCAGATGGAGACTGGCATTACAAATCTGCCCGGTCTCTCACAGTACCCGCAGTCTGAGTGGCCGCCCTTGATTATTCACACAACTTTCGATATCATGGTTCCATCCGGTTTCCTGATGGGTTTCTTCCTCCTTGTGTTCACTGTCATGTGGCTCGCAGGACGGAGGCCATACGACAACAGGTTGCTGTCTTACGGCGCCCAGTTCCTTGCGCCTTTTGCCCTTGCGACAATGGAACTGGGCTGGGTCACGGACGAAGTCGGCCGCCAGCCGTGGATAGTATACAATGTTATGACAGTTGGAGAGGCGGCCAACTACAGCAGCGCTCTCCTTGTGCCGGGGCTTGTTATCATTGCATTCTACCTGTTCCTCATCCCCTTCACTTTCTATTTCTTCGCGAGGGTATTCAACGGCAAATCACTTGAAAGGGAACTGAAGGAGACATCGGCGGGCGGGGGTGTCAACTATTAACTGGCTTTTCTATGTCAACTTTGCAGTCTTTTCCGTCTTCCTCACGTTGTTCATCACTGAAATGATGGGAGCGGTGCTGCTCCTCCTTTTCTACGAGAAGTCCAGGAAGAGCGTCCTTGACTACATCGTCCCCATCTGGGAGGTGACCGGCACTTTTGCTGCCTTCTGGGTCGTCACGGCTGATTTTGCCTACCCGAGTCTGCTGCTGCCCGTCGCAAGTCTCTTTGCCGCAACCATCATTATTTTCCTCATTCTGTTCGTTGCCAGGAACGCGTCCATATCCTTCGCGGAACTCATAATCAGGAGAGGCTGGCTGGACGAGAAGAAACTCTACAAGTTGTATTCCCTGTTCACGCTGCTCATAGGCCTTGTTGTCATTACTGTTCTGTCCGCAATTGTGAGCGGGCGGGGCATAAGCCTCTCAAACTATTCCTTCTCCCTTGCGACATGGATAAGTGATCCTGCAAGCATACTCTATGTCGCTGGCGTGCTCTTCACAGGCATAGGGCTGGCACCGGTGTTTTATTCCATGGAGGAGTTCAGGCGGCTGACAGTACCGCTTACTTCTGCCGGAATACTGTTCTCGACCATTTCCCTCTACCTGTATTCGCCTTCGTTCATAACTCCGATGTTTCTCGTGCCCGTTCTGCTGACGCTCGTCCCTCCACTGCTTTACCAGAGCCGTGTCACGGCACCCCTGATTTCGAACAAACTTGTATTCGGCGCCATGACCGCCATCATCATTTTCTCGCTGAACTACATTGTATACCCTACTGCCTTCGGAGGAAGCCTGGTCGTTGATGAAATAACTGCAAAAGGGCCGATGGTTGAAGCGTTTCTCCTGCTATCGGCAGCTGGGGCAGTTATCATAGGGCTGCTGATGATACTGTACATAGTCGCAGTGAGGAATTCCAAGAAGGGGAGAGTTTCCACTGAGCATCCAGCATGAGCTGTTCCGACCGTGGCAGCGACCTGGCAGTAAATGATTGAAGGTGGCCAATCTTAAAATGGACAATGAGGTTCGACAGGACAGTAGCAGTCCCGGCAAAGAGGTGCAGAGAGGCATGGCCTTCCTCTACCCTCCGGGCAGACCATACTATCCCAACATGGAGGCAATAAGCCTCATACCCGGATATTCGCCAGTTTTCGTCACGGATAACATGAATCTTTCCGATGAGCTCAAACTGAAGGCGAGGACTCTCACGCCTGACTACTCGACTGTGTTTGCGATGCCTGGAAGAGGTCCGGGCAGAGTGACATTCATAAAGTCCATTCGGGATCTTTTCGACTCCATTGACCCGTCGGTGGTGATTACCTACGAAGTCTTCTCATCATTATCCTACCAGGTGGCCAGGCTCAGAAAGAAACGAGATTTCATGCACATAGTCTTTGCAGACGACACCGTTCCTATGCAGCAATCGACTTGGGGCAAGTTCCCTCTGACAAGACTGTTCGCAAAACATGTGGCGAGCCATGCCGACCTGTTCGTGGCGCATTCACTGAAGGCGAGTAAATCGCTGCAGAGCGCTGGCGCTCCCATCGGCAGGATATCACGGATGAATTTCTGCATGTTTCTGAAACCTTTCCTGGAGCTGAGGAGAGATGTCAACAAGGAGACATGTGAGATTCTCTACCTTGGCCGGCTGAGAAAGAACAAGGGAATAGAAACGCTCCTCAGGGCATTCAAATCACTGGAGGGCAAAGGCCACACTGACATGAGGCTTGTGATCGCCGGCACCGGTCCTCTGAGAGAAACGGTGGAAGCGGCGGCTGCCGCAGACAGGAGAATACGGTATGAAGGATACGTTGCCGAAGAGAGAAAAATGAAGCTCCTTGCCTCATCTGATATGTTCGTATATCCCAGCGAAGACATACATTTCATGGGGACGGTCAGATGGGAGGAGCAGGCGGGGGTAAGCGTAATGGAGGCAATGACTGCGGGCATGCCTGTAATTGCGAGCGACAGCGGCGCGCTCGGGGAAGTCATAGGCAGGGATGATATGGTTGTCCCGCAGGGGAATGCCGAGGCTCTTGCGGAAAGGATAATGGCACTTCGATCAGATCCTGCCATGAGGGCTGAAGTCGGTGCATTCAACAAAAAAAGAAGCATCGAACTGTTTGATATTGAGAAGTATGCTGAAAAGCTCGCAGAACTGATTGAGGACAGAAGGCAGGCATAAGAATAGTCTTAAATCGGAGAATTGGTAAGGCTGAATACCGATCATCGTCCAAGGCAGTTCATCATGAAGGATGTCATGCTTGTTTCACTTGACTACCCGGCAAAGAACAGCGCTATTTCCCAGTATGTGGAGAGACTGCACAACGGGACCAGCTATCCGAGAATCACACTCAGTTCCAACTCGGCGAATCATGCATTCATCAATCTTGTCACCTCATCATTCAGGGCATATGTCTCCAACAGGTTCGGAGGGAGGAAGTTCATGGTTTCCATAGACGGAAAGTACCTCTTTCCAGACCTCATGGTCGTATTCCACCCCTACCAGGTAAAGGAGAACAGGGTGGAGGAGGCACTGAATAATCTCGCCATGAGAAATGCAGGCTCCTTCATTGCAATAAGCGACTTCGTGGCGGGCCAGGTGCGCAGCAAATTCGACAAACCACTAAGGGTGATCAAGTGTGGTGTCGATGTCCATGACGTGGTCCCGCGCGTTTCGAGAAAGGATGAAATCGTTGTTTCGCACATAGGCGGAATAGCACCTGGAGCAAGCAGACGCATCCCGATGCTCCAGGTTCCCAGAATCCTGAGAGAGACTTTCCCGGGGAAGAACATCAGGTTTATACACGTTCGCGGAAAGCAAAACGATAACGAGCAGGCACTGCAGGATAACTGCCAAAAATACAAGATAAATTACGACCTGAGACCTCCCCAGGCAAATGAAAGTGTGTACGGCATCTACGCGGAAAGCGACATTTACATTTACCTGTCGCTCGAGGAAGGATATTCCATCACACCTGCCGAGGCGCTTTCAATGGAAACGCCGGTCGTGATTAACGACCTGCCCATACATCTCGAAGTGTATGACGGAAAACCGGGTGTAAACTTCTGCAGACTCGCTAGCGAACAGACAATCAAGGAAGCTCTCACCAAGGCGTACCAGATGGGGCCCTCTGCCACCTACAGGGAGAAGGCAATTGAAAGAACATGGCAGGATATGATAGACGAGTTCAGCGATTACATCTCAACCCTGCCATAGGATACATTTGACACTTTCGCGAATTTGCGGAAGAGACAATCGGACAGGAAGCAGAAGTACAGGCGCTTTGAGTCGAAAACAATGGCCAGCCGCTACAGTTTTATCTACCCCGTGACTGATTACCCCAGGGGGTTTTGATGAAGAAAGCAGTTGCATTCGTGCTTGTTGCCTTGATGGCCCTTTCGATGTTTCCGAACACACTACAACTCACTCATGTGCAGAACAGGCTGCTGGAGGAGAGAGCGGCTCCTGCAGCGTCTACCCAGGGAACCTTTGCCCTGGTCTCTTATTTCGACAATGGCGGCAGCTACGGCGATTACGGCTGGCAACTGATGTCTGGCCAGAGCCCATCCATATCTTCTGTGAAAAGCTACTTCGGAGAACCTTCGATGAAAGTGCCTTCGGGAACTGTTGCTGTGAACACGGAGGGAGTCGTCCCACATGGACAATTCATTTCATTCCAGGCGGCAATAAGTTCGGCGAGCGCCATCTCGCTCTTCAGCATAGTGAATACCGAAGGCGCATCCGTCTTCACCGTTGGAGTCCAGGGTCTCACTGTTTACGCGGGAACATCCGCTGCGGACTTGCAAATGGCAGGCAACGCACCGGCTTCATCTGCCTACCCGGCCGGCTGGGTGTATGTATCCGCAAATGTATTCAATACCAGCACCAACAAGCAGTTCTCATGGACTGCCCAGCTGTTCATAGACGGTTCATCTTCCTATTTCTATAACCTCTCAGTGCCGGGAGCTTTCCAGTATGCTGGCATATCTGTTTCGGGACCCTCTGTCCCGGGAAAGTCAGGCTACTTCACAGACATTGTATTTTCCTCCTATGAAATACCGATATTCATCCCCGGCTACAATCCAATGGAAGGGTACGGGCAGGGATCGGGCCTGCTGGTCAACCTGCTGCAGCCATTCACAATACTCACCGGTCAGATACAGTTGAATAGCTGGAACACACCCGAAGTGGGAATACTCAGTTACCAGATCAACGCGATGAACTACTTTGGCACCACCACGTCCACATGCAAAGGATTCTTCCAGCTCGGAGTGGATCTCAATCCGAACGGATTCATTTCCCCCTGGTATGTGGCCGGGACGAATTGCTTCGCACACTATTTCCTGCCATCGAACAATCCTGCGGTTCAGCCCGGTTTCTATTCTCCGCCAGGCACAAGACTGATACTCAGCATAGTCGATTCGCCTGCCACCAAGACAGTCTCTTTCCAGATAGTCGACCTGAGCGTCCCTGCGTCATCGGGTGACAGGTACTGGAATGCTACGATAGCATACAGCGGGACGGAGTTCTATTCGACATACACGCAGCTTGAATTCCAGCCCTCTTCCGCCTACCCGATAAGCAACTACTACTTCAACGGCTCAATGAGCGGCCTTTCGTACGGCAGCAGTCAGTCCAGCCTCCTTCCTCTGAATGGGAACTATATGCTCCCCTACACACTGAACGCACCGCCCACATGGAGCTTTACATACTACAGCGACCAGACATCCGGGTACGCTCAGATCGCATAGACCTGAGCCAGAGGTAGTCGGGTAGATGAAGGACGGCCATGGACGAGCCGGGGCGGAGCCTTCAAGGCGAGCCGGACCAGCCCAATCCAAAGCTGTAAAGGGCACACTGCTGATAGATGTCCACATTGTGCCCAACTCAAAGCAGCCCTTTGTCAAGAGGCTTGGCGACAGCGCCTACGAAGTGAGGGTGGACGCCGCTCCGAGAGACGGGAAGGCGAACAGAAGGCTTGTGGAAATTCTCTCCGACCATTTCCGGGTGCCCAAATCTGGAATTTTCATCGTGAGGGGTGCAAGATCAAGGGACAAGACGGTCGAAATTGGCATTAGCGGCCCTTAGCCTGGCGGGAGGAACAACTGCACTGCCTACACTTGTGATGCACTCATCTGCCGCATGTTCCATCGCTGAATGAGCGAAGGATTTGACACTACGCAGGCAACCCATACTGAGTGGCAAGGGACTGGAATTCATAGAAGACAGGCTGTCTCAGGTTGTAGTTGCTTATTATGTCGGATGAGTTGGTGTCCCATGTGTAGGAGGAGAAGAGGTCGGTGTAGAAAGGAAGCACCACGCTTGCGTTGATCCTGAGCGCAAAGTAATACAGCACCTGCATCCACTCCCTGTCCAGCATTGCCCTGGAGGAATTGTAGACATACTGGCCGTCGCCGCTCCACGCTTCCGCTATCCACACGGCCTTTCCACCGTTGCCGATCTGCGTCAGGAATTTCATCGTCCCGTTGAAACCCTGGGTGTCGTATATGTCGAAGCCAATGAAGTCAAGGGAAGGTATCTTCTCCACAAGTTGCAGATACTGAACGTTGAATGAAACCTTCCCCTGATAGTAGGAGCTGTTGTAAAGGTCATATGCCGCCACGGAAACACCGACCAGCGTCTGCGGAGACACGCTCTTGACGGCGCTGATGAGAGAGACTGTGAGATTGCTCCAGTCGTATGGACTCAGAACAAGCGGGTTGGTAAGGACGTCCGAAATCATGGGGTAATACCAACCAGGTTCCTTCACAACAATATATGCATAGGGATGATAGAGACTGGCAAGCGTCCTGACCCTCAGTATCCACTGCTGCTTGAAGTCGGCCCAGTTCAGCTGGCCCCCGCTTCTGTATGACTCCGATGAAGCATCGGCAATTATCAGAGCCTTTCCGGACGACTTGACAAGATTCACCGCGCTTGTAATCTCGCCGATGCCGGCCGTGTTGTTGGAGAGCCATGGTGCATAGCCAATGTCGATGCGTATCGCGGAGACATTGGATGACAGAAGCATGTTTATGTCAGCCGCCTGGACCTGCATTGTGTTGTAACTTGGAATGCCGTAAGACGACCTTAGCGCTGTGGCGCCAAATAAAAGAGAACCATTTGAAGAGGGTTTCCAGTTGATGAGTTCCTGGTTCAGCCACTGGGTGGTTATGGAACCTGAAGCGGAGCCTTTGTTCCTGTGCAGTTCCACGAAGGCAACAGAGACCGTCGCGCTCAGGAGAATGGCCATGGCTGCAACTGCGAAGATGATGCGCCTTCTTCTCATTGGCACCAAAACCGGGGCGAGCCGTTAAATAAGATATCGTCCAGATAATCAGGAAAAGACCCGGGTGAGATGCGGCACTTTCCACAGCTTTGTTATCTAAATATCACTTGTGCCGTGACAATCAGGCATCGGAAGCAGAGGGGAAGATACTTAAAACGACGAGCATTTCTTCGGGCCATGGCAGCAGGTAATTTACAGAACGACCCCGAATTCTCAAAATTCACGCAGATTCCGGAAAAGGTAATGGGAAAGCTGCAGCAGGTCCTGCAGCCCAACGAGAGCGTGCAGTTTGCACTGAGAGGCATTGGCCTGTCGCATACTCAGGGAGGCAACGTGGCTGGAAACTTCAGGGCACCTAACAGAGGCGATGAGGGTTCACAGGCGGGACACCCCTGGTTTTTGATTACAAACAGGAGGCTGCTTCTTGTTTCCACCGGCCTAATCTCGTTCGAGTCAAGGTCATTTACATGGGATCAGCTCAACTCAATTGAAATGCAGCAGGGGATCATGGACGACCATGTCATCATAACGGGCATGTCATCCGTTGAAAACTGGACATTCTGGAAAAAGGTAAGGCCCCTTACACTGCAGGCAGTCCAGATGTCACAGAAGCTCATTGACGAGTCGCGGAACAGGCCCGTGGCCGTAGTTGCAGCGCCAGCGGCAGACCCGATTGCCGAACTGAAGATGAGACTCGTCCGCGGCGAGATCACCGAGGACCAGTACAACAAGATGCTGAGCATACTCAAGGGCAGCTGAGACTGGCCCATAGGCAGGAAGCAGGCAGCAAATCAGCCACTCCGGGATTTTAATCCCGGGCAACAAGCCTGTCGCGTGTGTCCTTTTCCAAGGATGCCCTGTCCCTTTCAGCGTAGGGCCCGAAACCGCCTCCCCCCGCCGTCCTCACTGTGACTATATCCCCGGCCGAGAGTGAAAGGGTGCATTTTGATGGAATCCTCTGAGTCCTTCCATTGTGATTCAGCAACACCTCCGTCCTGCCTCCCTCACCGCCTCCTTCCAGGCCGAGCGGCCCATGAAATTCCCTCTCCGCCATGACCGTGAAGAGCGTGTCGTCGCTCTTTATCAGGTATGAGCGTTCAACACCTGCTCCACCCCTCCACCTGCCCTTCCCGCCGCTTCCCTCCCTGAACTGGTAACCGGCAATTGCAAGCGGGTAATAGACTTCCACCAGCTCGGCAGGTGTGTTGAGCGTGTTTGTCATATTGCAGTGTATTCCGTCGATGCCATCCCTGCCGTTCAGTGCTCCCGCTCCAACAGCATTGGTCTCGTAGAAGGACCATGTCCTTCCACCTGCCAGTCCACCAATCATTACATTGTTCATTGAGCCGCCGCACGAGGCAGGTATTCTGTCCGGAACAAGGGCGTAGAACGCCCTGAGGAGAAGGTCCGCATTCCTCATGCTTGTTTCTGTATTGCCGGCGGAGACAGGGTATGGGAAGGTCGGATTCAGAAGGGTGCCGGATGGGGCATTGACAGTGACGGGCCTGAAACAACCGTCATTCATCATTATGTCCGGGTCGGTAATGCATTTGAGAACATAATAGACGGCAGAAAGTGTCACTCCGTAAACTCCATTTATGGGAGCTCTCACCTGAGAGGATGTTCCTGAATAGTCAATTGTTATTGAATCGTTTTTCTTTGTCACAACCACATGCATGACTATCCCGTCCATGCCGGGCATTTCCATAACGTCGGTGGCTTCTCCCGACTTGTCGGGGAACCGCGCAATCTCAAGCCTGGTCATCTTCTCCGAGTAGTCAAGCGCCGACTCGGCAGCACTTTCGAAGGAGCGTAAACCATATTCTGCGAGCAGTGAAGTCAGCCTCCTGCCGCCAAGTATGTTTGCGGCGATCTGAGCACGCAGGTCACCCTTGCGCTGGTACGGGTCTCTGGAATTCGATGAAAGAAGGCTCAGTATGTTGTTGTCTATCTTCCCCCTGTTCACCAGCTTGACGGGATCTATTATGATCCCCTCCTGGAACAGTTCTGTCGCATCAGCGGGTATGCTTCCCGGCACCTTGCCGCCGATGTCGCTGTGGTGCGCCTTGTTGGCCGAGTACGCGACTATGCTGTTACCGTGGAAAACCGGGCTTATGACGGTGATATCATTGAGGTGTGTTCCGGAGAGGTACGGGTTGTTGACGATGACCATGTCCCCCTTGAACAGTTCCATGCCCTCCCTCTCAACGTACTCGAGGGTCTTCTTCAGCCCCCAGGGCAAAGAGCCAAGATGAACAGGTATGTGCTCAGCCTGCGCAAGGAGCCTTCCGCCGCTGTCCAGTATGGCGCATGAGTGATCCATCCTGTCTTTGATGTTCGGGGAGTAGGCTGAGTTGCGGAGCGCCACACCCATTTCCTCGCTGCAGAATGTAAGCGAACTTTTTATTATTTCAGAAACAATCGGATTCCCCTTCATCCGCGCCTCACCATCACAAGATCGCCGTATCCGTCTACCCTCGCCTTCCACGAACTGGGAACCAGCGTGGTTGAATCGTACTGTTCGACGACTGCAGGTCCCTGAATCACATTCCCGCTCTGCAGTAGTTCCCTCGAGTAGACCTGAGAGAGTCTTTCCCTGTCCGCAAAGATCACGTTCCTTTCCTCGGTTCTCGCGCGTGTATTTGCAGAGGAACTTCCAGACCGCATTTTCACCCGCCTCATTTTCGGGAGGGAAATAACGGAGGTGAGGTTGAGCGAAACAATGTTGACAGGGTCCGAGGGCGAGGAGTAGCCATAGACCTGCATATGCTTCCTGTTGAAATCCGAGATAAGGCCGGTTGTGTCGACACCGTGGCCGTGCCTGCTGCGCTTTCCGCCGGGACGCACGGGGATGGTCAGCTCCCAGCCCTGGTTTGAATACTGCACGCTCGCCGTTCTGATGAATGAAACGCCTGCCTTGTCCCAGCCATCGGCGACTGCATCACTGTACGCCCTCCTCTCAAGAATGGAGAAATAGCCCATTATTTCGCTGCCATCAATCTCATCCGTCGTTTTCATGACAGAAGCCTTGTACTCCCTCTTCAGGTCCGCCGATATCAGCCCCAGAGCGGAGAAGAGGCCGGGAGAAGGTGGAATTATGATTGACCCGATACCAAGAGACTGAGCGAGTTCGGCTGCATGGAGCGGCCCCGCACCACCGAAGGCGATGAGGTCGAATCGCCTGGGGTCATAGCCCCTCTCTATGCTCACTATGCGCATGATCTTTGCCATCTGGTTGTTTGCTATCGCAATGATACCTATTGCGGCATCCCCCTCTTCCATGGAGAGCGGAAGTGCAATCTTCGACCTGATGGCAGCCGAGGACGCATATCTGTCCAGGGGCATTGAGCCTGAAAGCAGACTCTTCTGGTTCAGTCGCCCAGTTACCATGTTCGCATCGGTGATTGTTGGCTCGGTCCCGCCTTTCCCGTAACATACGGGCCCGGGAATGGAGCCTGCACTTACCGGGCCCACCCGGACAGCGCCTCCTGCATCTATCCATGCAATTGAGCCGCCTCCAGAACTTGTTTCTGCAAGATCAATGAATGGAAACCTGACGGGGTACCCGCTGCCCTTGATTGACCGGCCACTATGCGTCTTCCCTGCCGCTTCAAACTCGTGAGAGTATTCTACAATCCCGTTCTGTATCATGCCTGCTTTGGCGGTTGTCCCTCCCATGTCGAACGTGATTAGGTTTTCCCTGCCAAGGAGCCTGCCTGCCTGGAGCGACGAAACGACGCCGCTTGCTGGACCCGATTCTATGACAGAGATGGGCTTCTCGATTGCACCGGCGATTGTGTTTGCACCGCCATCCGACTGCATGATGTAAATTGGGACATGCCCGAATTCGTCGTCAACCAGCGACCGGAGCCTTCCGAGATATGCGGAGGCAATTGGATAAAGAAGAGAATTGACAGCCGCGGTGCTTGTCCTTTCAAACTCCTTCGGAAGAGGATCTATGTCCGATGAGCACATCACAGGCATGTCGAGCAGCCCATTCAGCATTCCCTGCGCTTCGTGCTCATTCCGCTGGTTGGAATATGAATTAAGGAAAGAGATGCAGATGACCTCCGCGCCCGCTTTCTTGATTTCCGCCGCAATGCTTTCAATCTGTTCGCGGCTAACAGGGATTTCGACACTGCCGTCACTCCCTGTCCTCTCCCGGACAGCAAATCTGAGGTGGCGTGGAACAATCGGACTTGGCCTCTCCACCTTAAGGTTGTAGAGTTCCGGTCTCTTCTGCCTCCCTATCTCAAGGACGTCCCTGAACCCTTCGGTTGTCACTAGAGCAACCCTGGGCCATCCTGTCCTTGTGAGGAGTGCATTGGTCGCCACGGTCGTGGAATGAAAGAGGACATGCAGTTGTTTCCCTGCGCTTTTCATGCTTTTCAGGCCCTGCATCACTCCATCTTCCGGCCTGGGAGAACTGGGAAGCTTGAGATATGAAAAATCGTGTGTCTTTTCGTCGTATGAGACTATGTCCGTAAAGGTTCCGCCGATGTCAATTCCAATGAGGGAAGCGGCCACAAAAAGAGTAAACAGTTTGCATATTAAACACTTGAGAGTACTGTGTGATATGGCATCGGCAGCGGTGATGAAATGCGCCGTCGCCCGCTTATGACCTGAAAGGGTCGCCCTTTTGAAGCACTATTGATGCGAAAGCGAAATAGAAAGTTGGCCAGCTTTCCCTGATTGGAAAGTAATTTCCCCTCTTGAGCCCGCCATCGACAATCCTGCCTTCAATATTCCTGTTTATTGGTGACGCCGCTTTCAGGAACGAATCACGCAATGATCCCTTTGTCCTGGAAGCCGCAGCTCCCAGCCCGAGGAGGATCGTGGAATTGAAAGAGACCTCGTCGTGCTCCCTTGGAACAAAGTCCGATGGGAGCAGGGGAACCGCCTGACTGAAATCGTAGCTGCTGCTTGCCACGCCAAGAGCAAACAGCTTGGATCCGAAAGTCGAAACAAAGTCGTGCGGATACTGGTAGCCGGGTCCCCGGTGGGCCGGTTCAAGCCCCGGTTTGGCCATGGTCAGGTCCCTCGAAAGCCAGCGATCCAGAAAATCAAGACTCTGGTTCCTGTCCCTGAGAACGTAGCCCAGCATGGCCGCCTTGAGATACGGGTTGGAATAATCCCTTGCATTATGTGCGGGGCCATCTCCGCTGAAATATGAGGTCAAGTGATTTATCGCGTAATCCTCAAGCTCGGATACTTCTGCATCCTTCACATGCTTCAGATACATGTGGATGCCGAGGATCATGCAGGCTGCATCGTATGACTTCATCGGCTCCCCCTCCTCCATAAGAAAATCCCTTCGGGATTTCATGTATTTTATTGCCCTGCTGAGGTACTGCCTGTTGTCTGCGAAGTTTGAATCAAGGCTCCAGATATAGATTGCCTCCATTGTGTCGTGGAAATCCTCTCGCGGAGGCATTCCAGCATTCAGTTCCCATGGGCACTCCGTGCCGGCAATATCCGCTTCTTCGATTACCTGGCATTTCCTTAGAAACTGGGCCGCCTTTCTTACGTCAGACATCTTCCGCGGCAAGGTGTTTTGAGATAATAAAAGCTGCGAGTCGCGCCATACACTGTGAATTCATTTTTCGAAGATAATGTCCCAGGGAATTTGAGAAGCATTATTATGGTGCATGCATTTTCGAAAACAGATGGCCAGGCTGTTGAATCTTGTATTGAAAAGAGTGCTTCTTGGCATTGTCACTCTTGTCGGCCTGACGATCATAACATTTGTGCTTTCCCATGCCGGAGGACCAACACTGGCTGTGAGCACTTACATCAACCCGCGCAGCCCGGTACCCGCCGCCGAACAGATCAAGTTACTCGAACAGCAGTTCCACCTGAATGATCCGCTCTACATCCAGTATTTCTACTACATGTCAGGTCTTCTTTCGGGGCAGTGGGGATACACAGATACGACTGTTTTCAATGGCCCTGTGACCACTGCAATTGAATACTTCCTGCCTAACACGATAGAGCTCTCTGTCCTTGCGATATTCATCATAATCACCGTCGGAATAAGACTGGGCGTATTCTCTGCGTCAAGGCAGGACGGAATAGCTGACAATGTGATAAGAGTCCTTTCCTTTGTCGGGATAGCGCTTCCTGCATTCTGGCTAGCACTCCTTCTGCAGGAGACTTTTGCAAGCAATGTAGTGAGCAACTGGCTCGATGTCCTTCCTCTGGATGGCAACGTGAGCAGGACGCTTGTCATCAATCTCCCATGGTACCAGGAGGGCATTTCCTATCCCACACACTTCCTTTTCATAGATGCGCTCCTCCACGGTGACTTTGCAATAGCGGCAAGCAACTTCCTGCATCTGATTCTGCCTGCGTTTACGATTGCAATGACATCACTTGCAATCATAGTGCGAATGATGCGCTCCTCCACCATAGACAGCCTGCACCAGGACTACATCAAGACTGTCAGGATGAAGGGCATTCCCGAGAGGAAGGTAATCAGGTATCATGCACAGAGGAATGCCATGATACCTACGGCGACAGTCCTGGGCATACTGTTTGCCTTCATGCTGTCGGGCGTAGCGATTGTGGAATATGTCTTTGACTACCCGGGGATTGGGCAGTGGATAGTCAGCGCCTTTCTGCAGGACAACATCGCTGGCATAATGGGGGCCAACCTTGTTTTCGGCATGATACTGATAGCATCGAATATCACAATCGACATACTCTATCTCTTCATTGATCCGAGGATCAAATATTAAGGTCTCAAAATGGCAACGGTGAATCTGAACAGTCTGATTTCGAGCCCGAGGATGAAGAGCGCACGCCTTACGCTGAGCATCCTCATGAGGAATCCAATCGGTGCAGCTGGTTTCCTCATCATGCTGACATATGTTGCCATTGCGCTTATACTGCAGTTCGCCCCCTTCCTGCTGGGCATAAGCCAGCCGGGTATAATGGTGACCAATTTCTCCAACCCCTATCCCTCCCCGCCGTCCCCGGCACATCCGCTTGGAACAACTTTCCCGGGAATTGATGTTCGCACTGCCATAATAAAGGCAATCAGGATAGATGTCTTCTCTTCACTGCTTGTCGTGGGTGTTGGGGCGGCAATTGGCTCGGTTGTCGGCATTTACGCAGGTTATCACGGAAAACTGATCGACCAGGCCGTGATGCGCATAACCGACATCTTCTTCAGCCTTCCATTCCTTGTTCTGGCCCTGGCCATTGGTTTCACGCTCGGCAGGGCGCTCAATGATGTTCTTCTTGCCCTGATCATTGTATGGTGGCCAATATACGCAAGACTGACCAGGAGCCAGACTCTTGCGATAAAGAACGAGCTGTACATCAAGTTCTCACTGATCTCCGGAAATGGCAGCCTGAAGACAATATTCAAGCACATCTTCCCGAACACGCTCACTCCCGTCCTGATTCAGATGTCCGTAGACCTTTCAAATGTCATTTTGCTGATCGCCGGCCTCTATTTCATTGGATTTGCTGCAGAAAGCCCATATCTGCCGGAACTCGGATCTCTCATCAGCTACGGTTTCCCATTCGTCCTGACCGCGTGGTGGACAATTGTCTATCCTGGAATTGCACTTCTGATATTCTCTCTTGGAATGAACATGTTCGGTGACGGCCTGAGGGATGCGCTGAACCCGAGGTACAGGACATGAGCAATGCTGAAGCGCAGGGCACCGCACCCGTTCTCATCCTCAGGGATCTGCAGGTCGATTTCTTCACCGCAAAAGGCAGGGCGCATGCCGTCAGGGGGCTGAACATCGATGTTGCCAAAGGCGAAATACTTGGCATCGTGGGTGAAAGCGGGAGCGGAAAGAGTGTTACAGCGCTTTCAATCATGGATCTGCTTCCGCAGAGAACTGGTGGCATAGTGTCCGGTTCAATCGTGTTCGACGGAAGTGATCTTGCTCCTGTTTATTCAAGCAAATACAGGGTCTCGGGAAGAAAAGGAAGAGAGAAGCTGAGGCTCAGAAGGTTCGCAGCAAGGCGGGCGGAAAGAAAGCTTGCCGGCCACAAGGGAAGAATTTCGATGATCTTCCAGGATCCTATGTCCTCCCTGGACCCGCTCTACCAGGTGGATTCTCAATTGCTTGAATCGATACTTTACAACAACGAGAAATTCATGATTGAGAGGGTAATTGAGAAGAACAGCATAATGGAAAGGATTGGCGACTTCACAATAATGCTGCAGCAGAAAAACACGGAAGACATCATGGAATGGGTCAGGAGCAACTACGGCGAGGGCGGGTTCCACAGGGAGATATTTTTCATCAGCAACATGAGCATAAGCGAGTCAGAAAAGAAAATAAAGATCAGAAGGGCGCTTGAATACACCAGGAATCTGAGCCCGCAGGAAAGGAAGAGGCTCACAGAAAGGCTGCCGAAAGCAAACGGCAGGTACTTCAGGCCAAACAACAGAAAAAGACTGCCAATACAGGGCATCGGTAACCCTGTGATCAGGGAGGGAATGCTCTTCTCTCTTGAGCTGCTTGAATTCGTGGGAATGCCCAATCCGGAGAATGTTCTCACATCCTATCCCCATGAGCTGAGCGGTGGAATGAAGCAGCGTGTGATGGTTGCCCTGGCAGTGGCAAACGACCCCGATATACTGATAGCGGATGAACCGACAACAGCTCTGGACGTGACAACCCAGTACCAGGTGCTCTACCTTATCAAGTCCATAAACAGGAAGCTCAAGACAACTGTGATATTCATAACACATGATCTTGGCGTCATGGCCGCAATGGCAGACAGGATTGCTGTAATGTATGCTGGAAGGGTTGTGGAGATTGGCCCCGCGAATCATTTCTTCAACGATCCCCTTCATCCATACACGTCCGGCCTGTTGAAGAGCGTACCGCAATACGACGAGAGGGTAAGGAAACTCTACAACATCCCCGGACAGGTCCCAGACCTGCGGAGACTGCCCACGGGCTGCGCATTCAACCCGAGGTGCGAACATGCAATGAACATTTGCAGGACGGAAGAGCCGCCGGATGAGTCTGTAGGGGAAAGGAGAGTGCAGTGCTGGCTCTACTCAGAGGGTGTGCAGAAGAATGAAAGATGACCTGATTGCAATCGATAATCTTTCTGTCAGGTACGAACTCCACGGTTCCACTTTTTCAGGCAGAAGGACTTACGTCAATGCACTCAATGGAATCACTCTCAACGTCAGGAAGGGAGAGACGCTTGCAATTGTGGGTGAAAGCGGGTCTGGCAAGTCAACACTTGCAATGACTGTTCTCGGGCTGCTGAGACACTGGACTGGAACCATAAGCTACAACTTCAGTGAAAAGGAGCTGACAAGCGCCAAGGAGAGAAAGCTGAGGAGGGCCGAACTGCTTGAGATATGGAGACGTTCCTCAATAGTCTTCCAGGACCCTTACTCAGCACTTGACTCGAAGAAACTTGTGAAGGACATAATAACGGAGCCATACCTCGGGCATCGGCTGGGAGCAAGGAGCGAGTCCCAGTTGCTTGCATCCGAACTGATCATGCAGGTCGGTCTCACGGAGGATCACCTTGGCTACTATCCTGACCAGCTTAGCGGGGGGCAACGCCAGAGAATCGCAGTCGCCAGGTCTCTGATAAACCGGCCGGAGCTGGTCATTTTCGACGAGCCGACGTCCTCACTCGATGTCTCCATACAGGCGCAGATACTCAATCTTATACTGGACCTCAAGGAAAAGCTCAGCCTCACATACATTTTCATAACGCACAATCTTGTTGTTGCAAAGCATGTGTCGGACAGGATGATGGTCCTCTACCTCGGAAATGTGATGGAGATAGGGGAGACGGACAGCGTCTTTAACAATCCGCTCCATCCATACACAAAACTGCTAATCTCGTCGGTGCCGCTCCCGAAGGCGGACTACGAGATGAAGCAAAGGGAAAGCAGGGAAGCTGAAGTCAGCTCAATTACCCTGCCGGGAGGATGCGTCTTTCACCCGAGGTGTCCGGTGGCCACAAGCTACTGCGGCTGGAAATCGGATGAGGTTCTTCAGCTCATAAGGCGGGAGGCTTACCTTCTTCTCGGGATAGAAGAGCTCGATGCCGAGATGCACGGTGACCTCAGCTTCACTGTGACAGCAGGAGATGAGGAGACTGCACGGAAGCTGCTGGACGTGGTGAGAGAGAAGGACAGATTCAAGATAGCTGATGCGCAACTCTCAGGCAATTCGATTTCATTTACGCTCTTTGAGAGCTGGAAACCAAGTCTCCTGAGCAGCGGTGGAAGGGCGGTAAACTGCCTGCTGTACGATGTTGAATTCATGACAGCGCACGGACTGAAGCAAGACGGCAGCTGAAAATTGAGAAGTAAGGTGTTTTGGAAAATAGTTTCCTGCCTTCGGACTACTTTGACAGATAGCAGAACAGCGTGTCCACTTCACCGCCAACCACAGGGTTTTCCTGGTAGTTGACTCCCTTCAGCCAGCTCTGGTAGATCCACATTCCGTTCGGTATGAATGTGTATAGGTAGAGGGTAAGGTTGATAGCTATCTGGTTTGCCTGCTGGTAGAGCGATGCTCTCAGGGTCGTGTTTGTCTCAACCTGTGCCTGGTTGGAGAGATTCAGTATCAGCGAGAAGTTCTGTGCCTGGTTCGGGTGCCCCATTGCAGATACGGCGGAAGCGCTTGCTACGCCGTCGCCAGCCAGGTAGAAGCCGCCGGGGTTGTACATGGGTGGTATCATGTTGATCGGGTCAGGTATGGAAGTTCCCCACCCGAGGCTGTATATTGGCATCGGGTTCTGTCCAGCGACAAGATATCCTATCATCTGGGAGAAGGTGATGTAGTACGGCGTCGCAACTATGTTAGGATCTACGGAATGCAGCGCAGTTGCCCACATGGACACTGCGGCAAAGTTTGTGACATCTCCCGAACTGACGAAGATTGGTATGCTGATTGATGTGTTGTAGAGGCCCGAAGCGTAGAGCAGGTTCCTAGCCTGGGTCAGGTCGTATGCGGGAACATTTGACCACTGAGTGAAGTTCTTGTACCCGAGCATTCCGGGGGGAAGCAGTCCGACGTACCCCTGGCCGAGGTTGATGCCATACTTTGTGTTGCCAAGTATGTCATTCAGGAACTGGGTGTAGTTGAATGCATCCACGAACGCCTTCCTTACATCAAGGTTGGCGAAGTAGTTGGCCGGTATGGTGTATGAAGAGCCGATGCTCTTCAGCATTGTCGTGTTGACATTGAAGTTGAACGGGTAGAAGTAGGTGGTCATCGTGGAGAAGGTGTAGATGCTAGCTTGGCCCGTGGTCTCAGACTGTATTACGCTTGGCAGCGATGATGTGGGCAGGTTGCTCACTATGTCTGCCTGACCGTTCTTCAGCATCAGGACTGCGGTCGAAGCCTCCTTGACATAGTCAATGATGACTGTATAGTTTGATTTCGGGAAGCCGAATGCGGGCGGATTGTAGTGAGGATTCGGGGACAGTGAGATGCTTTCGCCAAGCTGGACGGATGAGACTGCGAACGGTCCGGAACCCATGCTGTTCCACTGCATGTATGTGTTATAGTTGGCAGCATCGGCCTGCTTCATGTAATTCGTGAAGCCTGCAGGTGTGAATGAAAGGCCGCTGCCGTGAGATGCTGCCCAGTTGTACTCCATGACAGAGGATGGTGTATCCGCAAGCAGAGACAGGAAATACGGAACCGGCTTGAACAGGTGGAATGTAATCGAGTTGCTTGTGTTGCTGTAGCTCAGAGCAGCAGTTATGTTGGCATAGTCATTGAAGTTGGGCGTGTATGTTGCATAGCCGGGCAGAAGTGCCTGGGCAAGCGTATAACCGCCCGTGCCGGGAGAGCCGGTTGCGAAGAGCAACTCCCTTACGAATGAGAAATACGCATCGAAGGCAGTCACCTTGTTTCCATCTGCGAAGGTGGCATTCGACCTTATTGTGAATGTCCAGTTCAGGTTGTTGGAGGAAACGCCATGGTTGGCGACAGTCGGGACCTGGGAGGCTAGAACTGGAACGAAGGAGGTAGTGCTGGTGCCGTTGAATGAGACAAGCGTCTCATAGACGTTCCTTATGACTTCAAGACCAACGGTCTCCCAGTCTATCTGCGGGTCCAGAGAGAAAGGACCGCCGGGGACAATTTCAGCATCCGTGATGACTGTCGGGTTGACCACGGAGCCTGGGCCGAGAAGAACTCCTGTCGTCACGTTTGAAGGTTCAAACACTACCGTCTGGACTGCGGTGTTCACAATGCTGGCGGTCGAATTCTTGGTTGTTATGTTGAGAAACAGTGCATATATTCCGGGGCTCGACATTGTGAAGTTGAATACAGTGCCGCTCCCGCTCTTTCCAGATATTGACCACGAGTAGTTGCCAATTGACCAGCCGGCAGCCGTCGGGGGCTGCAGGTAGTGGCCCTGCGCCGATGCGGCCTCACTTGTGTTGAAGAGAGGTGCCTTCGTGTTCACTGTCTTGTTGAAAAGGATAACAGGTGTAGTCTGCTCCGATAGAGCAGCGGTCGAAACTCCTGAAGTGGATGAGAGTACCTCAAGAGGATAGAGCGTAGCGAGGTTGTTGAAATGCTTTCCTGCGCTTACCCACGAGAGTCCGACGAGATAGAATCCGGGGTTTTTGTACTTGTGTGTTACATTAAGACCGGTGCCGCTTTGCCCATCACCGAATTGCCAAGTGACGTTGGTGATGCCGGATGTGCCCTGGGGGGACAGGGTGAAGAAATTCACATACTGGCCAGTATATGCCAGCTTGGTGCTTGAAGCAGCTGTAAGCGACTTAGCAGTGGGAGTACTCGTGGGCTTCTGCTCCAGCACGTAGACAGCAGTGACAGACACAACGACGATCACAACTACAATGATGACACCAAGAATCAGTTTCATTCTTGATTCCATAAAATCACTCTTTGGGGGGAAAGGCTAAATCGCTATTTAAAACCATTTTAGGTGGAGCAACAATTTGCCCAAACGGTGAATTCTGGGCAAATCGATTCGATGCATAACGGCTATATCGGTAGAACTATTAGCGCCCGGTATGCCGCGATCACCGGTCCTTCTGTTCGGTTTCGAACCGTTCCTGCAATTCAAGGAAAACCCTTCTGAGAAGATTGTCCGGTCACTCAACGGAACATCCGCAGGAGGAAGGAAAATCATCGGAAGGATACTTCCAGTGGATTACGGCACAATCGAGAAAAGGATCCTCACCGAAATCGACAGCAGTTCGCCCTCGGTGGTAATCGGCACCGGCCTTGCAGCAGGCAGGTCCAGCCTCAGCATCGAGAAGATAGCGGTCAATTACAAATTCTCTGAGGAACCGGACAACAAAGGGAAACTGCAGGAGGGCAGCCACATTGATGCAACAGCTCCCGATGGGATATTTTCCAATATAGAACCGGAGGAAGCGGCCAGGAGGTTGAACAGGGCAGGCATTCCTGCCGCGGTCAGCCTTTCCGCCGGTGCGTACCTGTGCAACTTCGCAATGTTCATAATAGCCAGGGAGGCGTCGAGAAGAGGGTTTGTCGGTGGTTTTATCCACCTCCCCTGCGACGAGAAAATGGCTTCCAGGAGCGAATACAGGAGATTCCCTTTCATGGGCCTTGATTCGATGAAGAGGGGAGTCCGGTCTGTCATCGAGCAGTCTATTGAGTTAACCATCCAGGCGGGAGGCACGACAGCTGCCAATGCCCGGAGACGCACAAAGAGCTGAACTCCGGCCATTACCACTGCTGCAGTCATACGCCACGCGAATGCCATGGTTCAAACAGTTCCCAGGGCGGGAGTCATCGTGCCTCTTCGAGAATCTCATTTCTGATGAGAAGGTTCTCATGACATGGATAGGGCGATTGCGCACCGTATTTGAGCCACCTGCTCTCCGCCGAGACGATCGAAGTGAAGTTACTGAGCGGTGGAAAATCCACAGTGGGTATGCCGTGGCCCGCGTCACCGCGTGCCTTGTATATGTTCTCGTGGTAGAAGAACAGACGCCCGATTCTGTCTATCTGGCGAATGTATTCTGTGATTGTTGCCAGTGACATTTCAGGGAGACTTCTGAAGTTAAGCACCATGTCGGCATATGATGAAGGAACGCCGGGCAGCACATAGTTCGGCAGAAGAATCACATCGTAGTCCTCGGCGTTCTTGGGCCAGCCTGAACCATCGTAGGAGAATATCCTTGAATCGGGAAACAGGCTCCTCAGATAATAAGCCTGGAGAAGCATTTTCTCGGGAAGTTCTATGCCAATATAGCGCGGCCGTTTGCCCCTGTTCCTGAGAAGGTGATAAGCAAGGCCGCCGAAGCCGCCGCCGATTTCAAGCACAGCAGGTGTATTCAGGTGAGCTAGCAGACCGTTGATGTAATGCGCCTGGTAACTGTACTCAAAGACGGGCTCGTACAGCAGATGGCCCTTGAACATGTAACCCCACGGATTGCCCACATGAGGTGCATCCAGCCCACCTAAATCGGCGGACGGCACCGCTTCCAGCCAGGAGCGGTAGTGTGCATTCATTATGCCGTTCTTGAAGGCGGCTTCGGCCCTGCTCAGCTTTGAAAACGAGCCGAAAATCATGCCGGGCTCGTCCCACATTCCCGAGATGGCGTTGGTCCGGAAGAAGTTCCTGAGGTATGCAGCCCGCTCCATGATCTCGCTGCCTGTCGGCTCCGTCGAAGCGACGAAGGGAAATTCCCCCGTGTGAGACCATCCGCCCCCTGGCAGGTACGCGGGCGCTGCCATTGACTGATTTCGTTTGGCAATGGAATAGCTGCGGAGAGAGTCGGCCACAGCTTCCTTCTCATTATCCTGCGCCTCTTCGACAGAATCTGTGAATGGAGCAAAAACCTCCGCCTTTCCCTCCTGGCTCGCCAGGCGGATCCCTGCTGCAGCGTTTGCCGTTATGGCTGGAAACCTGCTGAAGAGAATATATGATGAACTGGCAACGAACTTTCCGAGCCCGAGTCTTGACGCCACGGATAATTTGATCTGTGATCCCTGCTTAGCCATTATCGCAAAGCGCTTAAATGCAAATCAGCAGGAAGGGTCGCGCGGTGACCGGCAACCCCTTCCGGCCCACCAGGCATGTATCTATCAGGCGTGCTTATGTTGCGAAGAGGGAAGGCAGTCAATGCATATGGGGCACGGGAATCAGAGCTTGATTTTTGAATCCAGTATTGCAAAGTGCGGTTCGTCCTTCCTGAAATTGTCCGGATTTGTTCCCCTCAGGACTGCAAGATAAAGTGCAGTGAGCTGCATCGGGATGAGTGTGACGAAAGGAGAAAGGTTCTCTTCCAGGTCGAATCCACCTGCTATGCAGTTGAATTTCTCCGCCGCCGTGTTCGAGATTGCCATCACCTTCCCACCTGCATCATGAATGGCTGAGGCCAGGCCGCTGCTCCTCCTGTCTACGCCTCCCCATATGACTGGGATGAAAAGATCGTCTGTAATCGAAGCTGCCCTGACAGGGCCGTGAATCATCTGCTCCACCTCGAAGCCGTATGCGTCAAGGTAACATGTCTCCTGGATCTTCAGTGCGCCCTCCCTCGCCACGATCTTGTTCGGTCCGCTCCCTGTAATCCAGACCCTGCCTATGGTGCCGAAGCCGGAAATGGTGTTGCGAAGCGATTCCCTGTCCGATATCACTCCCTCCATCATAGCCGAAACCTGTTTCATCCTGGAACCTGCCTCCTTGCGTGCGCTCGCCTCCGGCATTGACAGCGCGACCGAAATGGAATAGAGCACTCCGAGAGCTGTTGTCAGGCTCACGGTGTGCGCCGAGGACTTCTCCTGTCCAACCGTCCTCATGACATGTTCTGCATCGCTGTCGGATATTGTGCTCTCAAACCCTGTCACCGCAGCCACATGACAGCCGCTGTCAACAGCCATTCTCAGCGAGCTGTTGCTGTAACTCTTGTATCCCCTGTGGCTCACGACCACAACAGCATCCTTTTTCCTCAGCGGCGGAGTGTAGTTCACGAATTCGTAGGATGATATGGGCATCACCCTGACAGGACTGTGCGCATATGCGGCTCCGCGCAGGAAATAAGCGCCAATCTCAGCTGCATGCAACGATGAACCTGTCCCCACGAGATACAAATTGCAGTCGGCAGACCGTTTCAGCTTGGAAGCGAAAGAGATTGCACTTTCCACATTTCTCTCGACAGCCTTCAGCAGCTCCGCAGGCTGCGAGAGTATCGATGCAAACATGTGGTAGTCGTTTTCAGCCATCATTGCCGACGATGCATCGGGAGTACTTAGCATTGTTCAAATCACCCGGTCTGGATGTCAACACACAAAGCACAGCGGCTCTTGAAGGCAGAACACATTACGAAAAAACCAGTTGATCCCGGATCAACTATAAATTCATGGCAAGGAATGTGTCTGCGTGGCAAAGACAACCTGTCCCAAATGCGGTCACAAGAACAAGAGCAGGGAAAATATCTGCACCAACTGCGGCCTGTACCTCGGCCAGGAGCAGGTTGCGCAGCCGTTTCAGTCCACGGGTAACACGGCCGGCACCGGAGTCCCCGTACATTCACAGGACAGCTACTCGGTCAACACTGGCGGATCGTCCGTGATAGAGGTCCGGGACACGACAGGGACAATTGTGAAGGTCGCCATGGGTGCAGCCTACGTCGTTGTGTTCGGGCTTCTCGCCCTCGTCTACCTAATAAATCTGAATCCCTTCTATGTTCTGCCGCTCATCATAGCCACATGGGGCATCTCCCCCATCCTGCGCCGCAGGTTTTCAGGAGTATCGTTCACCCAGACCGGCTTCACGATAAAGGGAAAGAACATGTCGAGGGAATTCAACTACGACAGCATTGTAAGCGGTGAAGTGCTGAATACGGTGAAGGGGAGAAGACTGCTTCAGCTCTCGTTGAAGAATGTCCAGCAGCCGGTAACTCTTGAGGTATTTTCATTCAACACCTTCCGTGTTCTTCTGACGCAGATGACCAGGAGAGGGATTTCCATAAAAGCAGAGAATGAGGCAGGCGGCCCCAGGCCGTCCCGTATGATGTAAATCGGCCTGACTGAATTCGGGCATCCGATTCAGCGAATGGGAAAGCACGGGGACGGGAAACAGAAAAGGAAGAAATTTAGAAGTGGTTTGAGGCACTTGTCAGGTTCTACTGCTGCCCGCCACTGCCCTTCTTTCCGCGCAGCGCAGGCATAAGGACCAGCCCGACCAGAAGTCCGACGATTATTCCGATAACTGCACCAATTCCTATCCCCTCCAGGCCTGTCCCGGAGGCAAGTGAACTGGAACCGGAGCTCTGGAAGCCGACAGCAAATGTGGTATTGCTGTGACCGATGGTGACGTTCTGGGACTGCAGAGTCACGCTGTATCCCGAAGGACCTGTCGCTTTGATTGTGTATGTTCCGGGGGCTAGAGAGAGCGTGAGCGAGTTACCCGTGACGGTGTGAACTGCCCCATTGACGGTTACGGTCCATGTCTGGCCCGAGGACAGCCCGGACTCTACGAGCGTCAGAGTGTAGCTGTTCTCGGTGAATTTGACCGCCACAGACCCACTGCCCGAGCTTACTGTTACACTGCCTGCTGCCGTGGAAATGCTGTATCCAGTTACGCTGCCTATGCTGTATGTGTACGTGCCGTTGGACTCGCTGAATGTTATTGCAGTTGTGCTCGATGTCCTTGTTGCGCCGTTGAGCGTTACCGACCACGTTGTGCCGGATGCAAGGCCCGTCTCTGTGAATGTGACAGCGTAGGTGTATGGGGAGAATGAGACAGTGACCACCCTCGAAGTTCCGTTGAGGAGCAGCGAGGATGAACCGACAGCGACAACGTAACCGTTCACATGTCCGATGGTGTATGCAACTGTGATGTACTGCCCGTTTGAAGGCTGGAAGGTCACAGTGCTGCCGGAAGAAGTCATTGTCGTCTGTCCCAGAGTTACCTGCCACAAGGTGCCAGATGGCAGGCCCGTTTCGACGAATGTGACAGTCGGGGAAGCCCATCTTGATGTCAGCGGCAGGTAGTCGGTGTACGTTCCTGTGACGGTGTAAGGCGTGGTCCCTATGCCGTCGATGCCCGTTCCTGTGTAATTATTGCCCCAGTAGTTGCCTCCGATTGGCAACGACATATTCCAGCTCACCGACACCGTGTTTGTTATGCTGACATTGACGCTGTTTACTCCCAGGAAGTTGTTATGATAGAACGTAACAGCATTGGCACCTGAAAGTATGACAAAGTCGTAAATGGCACCCTGGAGCGTGTTGCCGTAGAATGAAACAAGGTAGTCCCCCACGCTGTAGACAGCGTAGCTGGAATTCACAAGAACATTGCCATAGAAGCTGGACAGCTGGTTGTAGTACGAGTAGATGCCATGGTGGGAATTCGTGACAGTATTGCCAAAGGTTGCAACATAGTAGCTGTCTTTGATATCAAGTGCGTACTTGCTGGCGTTTATCGTGTTGCCAAAAACTGCGGCGTTACTGTCATAAGAAAGGAATACGCCTTCAGAGAAGTAGTTCGCGGAGTAGCTTCCAGTCATCGTATTGTAGGATACCACTATCGGACCATTGCTGTCATAGATGTAGATGGCATATGGGATGATGTTGATGTTTCCTGGCGAAAGCAGATTTCCAGAAACGTTTGCGCCAGTAACATACCCCAGCTCGATATTGTAATCGGGGGCATTCAGCACCTGGTTGCCTGTTACGGAGACCCCGGCTACATCTTTAATCTGAATCCCGATGTATGAGTTATTTACGATGTTATTGTTGACGGCATAGTTCTGCCCTGCGGTTGGAGTCAGGTCAATGGCATAATACACATTTGTGAACACATTGCCTGATACCACGACATTGTTCGCGAAGCCCGCGCCGAGGTAAACTCCTGTGCTGACGTAACCCAAGGCGGATATGAAGGTGGAATTCACCACGGCTATGTTTGAACTCACGCTGCCGTGGAAGCTGACTGCCGAGCCAGCCGACATAATGATGAATGTATCAGAATTGAACACGGTGTTGTCCGAGGAGTAACTTCCGTACACCGGGGCTTGCGCGTCGATATGGGTTGAGTTGACATACAGGTTGGAGACATATTGCAGGTAAATCCCATAGGTGAACCCGTAGATGTTATCCATGTACAAGACAGTGGTCGCCGGCTGGTAATAGAGGTAAACTGGATAAGACGAACCAGCCGTCTGGTTGAAGTTGTCGTACGACAGGATTGTCGCGCCTGAATACTCCACTTCAAGCCCATAAAAGATGGCATCGGTGACATTTGAGAAGTCGCTGTGTGAAATCGAAACGTTCGTTTCATAATAGATATAACTGCCGTAAAAGCTGTGATTGAAGTTGTCAGACTGTATATTCAGCCCTTGGCCATCGTTAACCTCGAGACCATACCCAAGCGAATTGGACGCGTTGTCGTGCGATGAGGAAACGAAGTTGGAATACTGAATGCTAATTGCATTATCATAGCCGTTATTCTTTATCTGGTTGTTTGATGAATTCAGGTAGGAGTCGTAATACAGGTAGAGTCCGTAATATGCATGGTCAATAGTATTGCCAGTGACCTGACCGGAAGTGATATACTCCAGGTCAAGTCCATAATGGAAGGTTCTTGTGATGTTTGATCCTGAGTTGCCTGAGACTACAACGTTGTTTGCAACACTGACATAAATGAACTGATTGGAAACGTTTGTGGCGATATTGTTCGTGATGCTCAGGTTGTCAACATAACTTGCGAAAATGGTCGTGGGGGTGCCATTGAAGACATTGCCAGAGACAGATACACCAAAGGAGTCCGCAACGTAGACGCCCATGCTGCCCGTGGTGTTGGTTGTCCTGATTACATTCAGTTTGGTAATGGAAATATGTGAATCACCGAGCGCATATACGGCAACTCCTGTATCGACGAGTTTCACATTAGTCACTGCGACGCCGTTAACCTCTGTCAGCACTACACCACGAGCGCCGACGCCGTTTATTGTAAGCCCATTTCCATTTACAACTGAATTGTTTCTTTCATCCGTCAGTGTTCCGTTCAGATTCTGGAGCAGCGTGTATGTGCTGCCGCTCTGACTCAGAACTCCTGAAACGTTGACTGAGCCGTTGGGATATATCGTCACACTTCCAGTGTAACTGGAAACGGCGGGGTCTGCCACAGTGGAAGATACCTGCGAACCAGCTGTCCTTGGTACATTGCTCAATGCCACGGCAAAGCTCGAGGCGAGCATCAGCGCGGCCATTAATGAAAATACAAATTTCTTGTTCATTGTTAGCACTTACATACATGCAGTATAAAAATATAAAAATTAGGCAGTAGAGCTTTGAACCGTAATCACGATAGGCGATAAAGACGAATTGAATGTGGCTGAACGGGGAAACTGGCCAGAATTGTAGCGCTTCCGGTTACAGCCGCTTTCTGCCGACTATATATTTAATCTTTCGCCAGAAATTGTGGAGCAGCATACGGGGAGGAGCTTCGTGGCTGGTATAGTTTCAGGCGTTATGCCGGTTCTGCCCCGTCTTCAGCATTGGGAGATGAGGGGTCCGGCCAAGAACCTGCCTGTGAACATCAGACAACCGAGGAAACGATTGCCTGTGCAAATGGCTTCGCGGATAATGACTGGCTTGGTGAGTAATTGTATATGAGGCAGAAGCAGATGAACTCAGATGCATGGAATGCAAGAAAATCGGTTTGCTGGCCAGAAGTGGCAGACTGGAATAAGGTCACATTGACTGAATTGTAGGTGAAAGAAGTTGCATTGAACGAGGGGATGCGTGAATAACCGGACACCAGTGCATCATACATGTTTGCCGCATAGGATGAGGAATTTGTCTGGTATTCAGTTACAAGCACCTGCAGCGAGGAGGAATTGTAAAACACAGCTTCCGCCTTCTTGACGAAATAACCTGAATAGTATGCATTGGATTGTGACACAACGCCGGAAGGAGTGACCTGAACGCCAAGTGCATTGCTTGCCTGCTGCTTGGAAGGGAAACCGAAATGGGCTCCTCCTGAAAAAACTCCGGGCAGCACCACGACAAGAACAAGGAGGACAGCCGTGACTACGCTTATGCCTCCGATGAGTAGGGTCAGTATCCTGAAATCGCTTTTTCGGGCTCGCATGCTCCGGCTTTCAGAACCTGCCATATATATGAAACATGACAGTTGATTTCCTGAAATGAGAATATCCGCATCAGTCCCTGATTTCGGTTTCAGCCATGAGGTAGGTAAGGCCCATCATCAGTCCGGCGATAATGGCCAGACCGCCGAGCCACAGGCCAACATCACCCCATTGCGCTGCTGTGAGTGAACCGTTGAGTATCACCGACCTTATTGCCTCGGCTGACCAGGATACGGGATTGTATTTGGCCACATCCCCAATCCATCCTGCCATCAGGTCTGTCGGGAACATGGCATAGCTCATGAACAGGAGCGGCAGGTTGACCAGGTTGACTATGCCGAATATGGTGTTCATCTCCCTCATCCTGATAGCGATCACGCTGAACATGCATGAGAATATGAGTGAGACAAGGATTATCGCGACCACGATCACGAGTCCGTCCAGGATGCTGAAGTCGTGTGGTATTATCAGTCCGTTTGGAAGCAAGAGGGCCGCGACCACTAGTATCACCGATTGCACCAGTATCCTCAGGATTGCAGAGAAAACTCGTGAAAACACAATGGAGCTGCGTGTTATCGGAGAAGAGAGGAAGCGGCCCATCGGTCCAAGCCTCCTGTCGAATATGATGTTTGTTCCAGTGAACATTCCGGTGAACAGCGCCGTTATTGTGAGAACGCCACCGACTATGTATGTGATGTAGGTGCTGCCCGCCGGTATTACACCTGGTATGCTGGAGAGTTTTGAAAGTGCACTGCCAAAGAGTGCAATCCAGAAGAACGGCTGTATCAGGCCCGTGAAAAAGAAGACGGGATTCCTGTACCACTTCTTCAGGTCCCTGAGCATCAATGGCCATACGCCGCTCATGTCCTTCTCATCCTCCTCGTGTTGATCATTGTCTTGAACCTGTCAGCCGGAGCCTCCTCCCGTAGACTTCTTCCTGTGTACCTGAGGAAAACCTCATCGAGGGAGGGCTTCTGGACGGATAGTGTTTTCAGAGTGATGCCTTTTTCAAAAACATAGTTCATGAGTGCGGGCAGTTCACTGTCGGCGTTCTCAAGCCTTATTTTCAGGGTACCGGGAAGGGAGGGAAGCACTTCGAGCACACCATGGTATCTCTTCAGCTGTTCGGCGTCCTGGTCATTCTGAAAGCCGAGAGTGACTATGTCTCCCTTCAGTGAAGCCTTGAGTTCGGCGGGCGACCCCGTGATTATTATCTTTCCATGGTCGACTATGGATACCATGTCGGCAAGGGCATCTATCTCCTCGAGATAGTGGCTTGTCAGGATTATTGTCATGTTAAAATCCTTCCTGAGCGTCTTGATATAATCCCACATTACAGCCCTTGTCTGGACGTCCAGGCCAAGCGTCGGCTCGTCGAGAAAAAGCACTTTCGGCTCGTTTATCAGGCCTATGATGAGCTCGAGCCTCTTCCTCATTCCGCCCGAATACTCCCTGACCTGCTTGCCCGCCGCTTCGATGAGATCTACCATCGCCAGAAGCTTTTCAGCCCGCTCCATGGCAATCTTCTTGGGTATGTCGTAGAACTGGGAGACAAGAATCAGGTTCTCAAGGCCGCTCAGATCCTCGTCTGCGGTCATGTCCTGCGGAACAACACCGATGATCTTCCTGATGTTCATGGAGTGCTTGTTGATATCAATACCGGCAACAAGTGCCTGGCCCGCGGTTGAGCTGAGCCTTGTGGTCAGCATGTTTATCGTTGTCGTCTTTCCGGCGCCATTGGGCCCGAGAAGTCCGTACACTTCCCCCTCCTTTATCTCAAAGCTGATTGCGTCAACCGCTGGCTTTGTCTCCCCCTTGTATACCTTCGTCAGACTGTTAACTGATATTATCGGATCTTTGTCTTGCATATCTGCCTTCTCTGATACATCTTCCGTCATTTTCACTCAACCAGCTTCCTGATATCAATACAGAATAGGGACCCGCTGCCCCGCCAAGTTTTATACCTGTCCGATAGCACAATTAATATTTCAAGTATGAGAAAAGATGCCGGGATTGGGCCAGATGTCCCGCACCACAAAGGCCGGCAATGCTGTGTGAATGCTCAGCAAGTTAAGTCTGCTCAAAGCCTCTGTGCGGTATTATTCACTATGGCCACCAAGAAGCACACTGCATCCGCGGTTGCAGTCACGGCCGCCTTCCCTCCAGGCACCGCCAGCTGAACTGCTTCCGCCCTGTTTCTACCATGAGCCCGGGAGCATGGCTGTGCTTATTTCACAACAATCACTGTCGACGGCGAGTTGGCCACAATCCTCTCCGAGACGGAGCCGAGCAGGGCACCCTTCCTGAAACCCATTCCCCTGTTTCCGAGTATGAGGACATCGGCCCCCTTCTTCTGGACCATGTTGAGGATAACATCGACTGGATTCCCAACCTCGAGCAGGGCCTCGACCGACTCCACACCCATCTGCTTTGCATGATCTGCGGCCTTTTTCAAAAGCAGCTTGCCCATTTCAACAAGCTCGTCCTCCCTTTGCATAACAATGTATGCGGACTGTGCCATGTCGCCTGTGGCTGGCATCACAAGCCTGTGGACAACATGGAGGACATGGAGGTCCGAACCCGTATTCTGCTTCACAAAACCTATTGCAAATTCAAAAGCCTTCCACGACTTCTCTGACTCGTCGAGTGCGACAAGCACATGCTTTGCAAGAGGCGCAATATTCGGCTGCATAATCTTCCCCGTGATATATATAGTTCGCTCCATGTTGATTTAGCTTTTGAGCATAGACAATCATTCCGTCATTTTGAGAGGGCTGACCGGAAGCACTGAGTCAACGCCGTATCCCGAGCCTTTCCATGAGCAG
This sequence comes from Thermoplasmata archaeon, assembly GCA_021817225.1. Taxonomy (GTDB): domain Archaea; phylum Thermoplasmatota; class Thermoplasmata; order Sysuiplasmatales; family Sysuiplasmataceae; genus JAJZXY01. The sequence continues at coordinate 5,374 of JAKAVR010000006.1, read as the reverse complement.
GTACTTGGCAAAATCGTTGACCCCGAAGAACATGACCGCCGCATAGGCCAGGATGAAAGCAACAACTCCGACACCGATCGGAGCCAGGCCTGGAAGGCCTATAGTTGAAATCAGGGCAATTGCAATAACATCCACAAGCAGTGCAGTTGCCATGTAGCCGCTGGGCCTTGAGTTCCAGAAATGCCTCCTTTCCCTCACAGTCAGTATTGTGAACACGGCGAAGTAGAAGACTGAACTGAAGCCGAATGTCTGGAATGACGCATTACCGGGGGAAATGTGGAGCAGGTTTATGCCCGCGAAGAGCAGCCCGAAGAGCTCGGCAATGGTAAACATCGACAGCGCGAGGGAGATTTTCACAAGGCTTGTAATATCCCACTTCTCAGGCTTGCTTGACCATCTCACCCTGTCTGTTGCAACTGATATGGTTACAAAGTCGTTGGCGAATAGAAGGAGAAGAACGCCGAGGGCCGAAATGACATAATCACCCGTGACCAGAAAGGCGAGCACGATGAACACAGCGACCTCGAATGTCTTGACAATCTTGTTGAGCGTCCATGTGACTATCCTCTGATAGATCTTTCTCCCAGTCTCGACCAGTGTTACAATGTCTGTCAGGCCCTCATTTGTGAGCACAGCGCTCGCTGCGCCCTTGGCAACATCTGTGGCGTTGCTGACGGCAATCCCCACCTCCGCCTGCTTCAGCGCGGGTGAATCGTTTATCCCGTCGCCTGTCATTCCGACAATATGGCCTGCGGACTGAAGATTCCTTACAACAAGGTACTTGTCCTCCGGGAAGATTTCAGCAAACCCGCTTGCCTTTTCAGCCATCCTGGCCCCCACTTCCGGACTGCTGCCGATCTCGCCCTTGAGCTGTCCCATGGAAATGATTGATTCACCCAAACCCACCTGCCTGGCAACTTCCTTTGCAATTGACAGCGCGTCGCCGGTGAGCATTTTCACCGATATCCCGTGCTCATTCAGCTCACTGATAAGCTTGCCGGAGTCGGGTCTTGGCGCGTCATACAGCGCCACAATCCCATCAAGGACGGCAGAGCCCTCGACCTCATGGGCGACGGCAAGGGTCCTGTACCCCTTCGAAGCGAAATCATCCATTCTGGAGTGCAGCCTGTCCAACTCTTCCGCCTTTGTGCCACACAGCGCAGCAAGCGTTCTCACCGCACCCTTGATCGCCCTTATCTCAGTCCCGCCCAACCGGACAATTGCTTCTGTTCTCCTCGTTGAAGGGTCGAACGGGGTAAAGCTTATTCTCCTGTAATCCGAAATCTTCAGCTTTCTCTCACCTGCAGCAGCGAGGAAGGCAAGGTCTATCGGGTCCTGGTCCGCCTCGTGCGATGCGAGCGCACCATAAGTCAGGACGGTGTCCTCTTCCACGCCGCCCAGGGGGATTACGCTGGCAACAGACAGCCTGTTGGATGTAATTGTTCCAGTCTTGTCGACGCAGAGCGTGTCCATCGAGGCTGCATCTTCGGATGCGCTCAGCCTTGTAATCAGCACGCCCTTGCTTACAAGCTCAAGCGAACCGATGGCCATGCTTACAGTGAACATCGCAGGGAGAGCTACCGGGACGGCAAAGACAATCAGAACAAGTGCAAGAGGCAGGACCGACAAGATGTCAACCCCCCGAAGGTAGGAGGCTCCTAACAGAACCGCAATGAGTGTAAATACCATCACCAGCAGCCATGTGACAATCCTCGAGGTAATCTGCTCCATGTGCAGCTTCGGCCTTGCGGATTCAAGCAGCTCAACAGTCTTCCCGAAGTAGGTCCTTGGTCCTGTAAGGACGACCACGGCCGTGCCCTCTCCCCTCTTGGCGGTTGAACCCGAAAATAGCACTGAGCCTGCTGTCCTGCCGACAGGCATTGATTCTCCCGTCAGAGCCGACTGGTCTATGTTGAGTTCTCCTTCAATGAGCTTCAGGTCGGCGGGAATGAAATCACCAGCCCTGACTCTCACAATATCTCCTGGAACGAGGATTCTGGCAGGCACGACCTTCCACACCCCTTCACGCAGGACTCTTGCATTAATCTGCAGCTTTTTCCTGAGCGCCTCAACTGCACTGGATGCCTTCTGTTCCTGTATGAATCCTATGATTGCATTGACCACCAGAAGGCCAGCGATAATGTAGAGATCGAAATATTTCCCAAGGAAGAAAGAGAGCACCATTGTGAGTTCAAGCATCCATGCGGTCAGCCCCCAGAATCTCTTGCCGAACTGACGCCACAGTGGTGTCCTCTTCTCAGTGATTTCATTGAAGCCTCCCCTTTCGGCCATCCGGAGCGCATCCTCTTCATTCAGGCCCCTGCTAGCATCCGTATGAAGCCTCGACAGAACTTCATCCGTGCCTAGATTGCCGTAGTCGCCTGAAGAGGGTACACTGGTGCCCTCTCCCTTGCTCACCCCCATATTCGTCTGCATGAAAGCACTGTTTGAGAATTATTCCAATTCCTGCATTAGTAACCTTTGCCTAATATGCCGAACTGCAGGTGCGGCAAATCCGGGGAAGTGGACAACGGGAGGCGCTGCAAACAATAATGAGACTGTGATCCTTCCATCCATTGTGACGGATCCAGCTGCAAAGCAGAGTGTAACCGACCACATGGCGAATGTCAGGACATATCTCGCATGGATACGGACGGGAATAACTGTCATCGCCCTTGGATTCGTGGTTGCTAAATTCGGATTGATCATCAAGGAGCTTGTCCCCAACGCACCTTCCACAACGTACCATTTCTCAACAACGGTGGGAATAATCCTCGTGATAGCCGGTGGTTTCATGCAGCTTATGGCACTTCGCAGTTTTCTTAACAACAAGAAGAGCATTGAGGAGGGTATTTTCAGGCCCTCTAGTGTAGGGGAAATAATAACAGGGCTGATTTCATTCCTGATAGCCATCCTGCTGATAGTCTACATGCTGCTTACGCTTTGAGAAGTGACTGAAAACCAGGCACCTGTCGATTGGCAAGACAACGGCTGAACAGTGAGGCTGTTCAGGGGCCACTGCCATAAGACCTGTCTTCTAAGAAATCATGCCTTCCATCCTTGCCATTACTGCCCTGACATAGGAATCGACAAAAACATCCTGGATCGACCGTGGCTGACCATCCTCAAACACCTCGCCTGCGTACCACTTGGAACCAAACTGAACCAGAACCATCAGAATTGGAAGAACATCTTCGCCCTTTTCGGTAAGGGGCTGTTAATTAACAATAGCTCTATTTCTCTTACCCTGTGCCGGCAATATGGAATAATTCCACTCGCCATGAAAGCTGTCGGGATGCAGGCTCACGCGTGCCATCTCTGCATCCGATATCTTCCTGCCTCCGGTATACTTTCCTTTGTCGAGTTCTGCACGCACGCGCGGCCCTTCCTGCGTCTTCGTTGCGGCTATCAGACTCACTATGGCAGCAAGGCTTGTCAGCGGCTGACCTCGCCAGTTCTGAGTAATGAATGAGAAGAGTCTGTGCTCAATTTTGTTCCATTTGCGGGTGCCCGGCGGAAGATGGCACACATGGATGGCGAGACCGGTCCTGTTTGCGAAACGCTGCAGTTCCCGTTTCCAGAGGCGCGAGCTGGCGCTGTTGCTGCCGCCCGCATCTGCGGTTATGAGCAGGGACCTGGCATTTGGATAGACGGCCCGCCCCATCTTCTGCCACCACCGCCTTATGGCGCTGACAGCAAATTCGGCTGTGTCGTGGTCAACACCGACGCTTACCCATCCGGCATTGCGTGTAATGTCGTATATGCCATACGGTATTGCCTTTCCCTTCGACGGAATGATGAAATCGTGTACGCGGACTTTCACAGGCATTCCGGCCGGCCTCCACTCCCTGCCCCCGTTCCTGAAATCACCGACGAGTTCCTTCTTCTTTGTGTCGACCGAGATGACAGGCTGGCGTTTTCTCTGCTGCGCCATGACCATGGCGTTGATGTGCCCGAATTGTGCATTGCGATCAGGATGGCCGCTGCCCTCCTTCGTCTTCCGATTACCCTGGAGGCTGTAGCCGCTCTCTGCAAGGAGCCTTGCAACAACCGGGTAACTCACTGCATGCCCATTCCTGCCGAGTTCGCGTGCGAGGACGCGAACACTCTTGCATGTCCACCGCAGCGGTGTTTCAGGGTCTCCCCTCGCACCGGGCCCGACAAGTGTCTCCAGGTCAGACAGCAGTGTGGCATCTTTGTCGTCAATCCGTTTGCGGCCCCCTCCTGCCCTGCGTATCCTGGGTGTTTCCGCGGGACTGGAAGCGAGCTCCATTATTCCGCGTGCCAGGGTGCTTCTTGCCATCCCGGTGGCCCTGTGCACCATTTCAATGCCGCCACGGCCGAGGGATTTGGCCCCGGCGGCGAAGACGAGCCTGCGGCTCCGTTCATCCAGGGCAATCGCAAGCGTTGACAGTTTCCCATGGAGTGCTTCGGTATCCACGAATAATGAAAGGCTTTCTGCTTAATTAAAGCTATTATTTATTAACAGGTCCTAAGATCCCATATCGAATAGTTGGTGCCCCTTTCAACCACCTTTATGTACCGTTCCCCTCAGTGTAGACATCTATCCCACACCTCGTGGTTTGAAGCCCGGACCGTAGGCTCGGGCGGGGTTCGGCTCATGACCGTAGAACCTGTCGAGGAGGTTCCGTGCGGCGTTCACGTCCGCATGGTCGGTGCAGCCACAGGCCCGACACCGGAAATCCTCCCCCTTTCGGTTCCCCCTCTCGGTGTGGCCGCAGGCATGGCACCGTTGACTGGTGTAGGCCGGAGGCACACTCTCGAAGCGAACACGGTTCACTTCGCAGGCCTGTCGAAGCCGGTCCAACCAGTCACGGTACGCCCACGCACCGAGACTCCGCCGCATATTTTTAGACACACGGCGGTGTGTCTTCCTCCCGTGAGAAAGGAGCCTGAGTCCCTCGGCCACGACGAGCCGGGGCCGGAGGCCGACCACTTCCCTGGCAACCTCCGCGATGCGCTGGTGGAATGCACGGCGGGCACGCTTCTGCCCCTTCGAGCCGTGCCTGCACCGCTTGACGCGCTCCACGAGCTGTTTCATATCGGTGCCGAGAAGTGTACCGTCGGAGAGGGCGGCAAGCGTGTTGATGCCCGTGTCGAGGCCGAACTCGGGACCCTCCCGGCGGGGCTCCTCCACATCCAGGGCAAAGGCCAGTTGAACGGTGTCCTCGGTGATGATGTAGGACTCCAGCCTCATGGCAGCCGGATCATTGGCGTATCGGTGATAGTGCCTGTGGAACCGAACGGGCAGGTCCATGTGGATGCTCCTGCCCATCGAGGCGAGGTGAAGCCATGCGTCGAACCTGCCGCCTTTGGACGGTGTCAGGGAAGCGATGGTTGAGGAAACACACAT
>JAKAVR010000056.1 GCA_021817225.1 Thermoplasmata archaeon | reverse complement strand
TCTCATCATACTATCTCCTGTCGAGGAACCCTTCACCCACCGAAGAGGAGATAAGGTACGCAATATCGGGCAACATATGCAGGTGCACAGGCTACCAGAACATAGTCAGGGCAGTGCAGAGCGTCGCCAAGGAATAGGACAACGGTCGGGCGCTGGACAAATCGTGCAGTGACGAATCTGGTATTTCGAAACAGTTTCCGCCCCTAAATTGGTTGCACGCAGGGCTAACCATTGTTGCAGGCAACATGCGAAGCAGGAGATCGATAAGCTCCCTGTCACTCTATTCCTTCTCACAAGAAGAAACAGGATAAGATCGGTCGATATGTGCCTGGATCCTTCAATGTCCTGCATTATTCTGCTCGAGATCTGAAAAAGCCGGCATTATTTTATACGAAACAACGCATTCGCGGCCGGGGGGGGCTTTTAGTGAATAATGACGCAGTTACCCGTGCCCACGTTGGCAAGCTGCTTGTAGGATTGACGGCGGCCACGATAGACGTGATGGACTTTATCGCCATGCGCCTTTCATAGCGCACACAATATATCCGTCTCCATCGTACGCAAAGTCGCTTGTCGTTGTGATTGCCCTGTTCGCGTCCAGTGCGCTGGTCAGGCCCATAGGCGGGCCGATGATAGGCTCAATGGCGGATAGAATAGGCAGAAAGAAGGCTCTGTACCTGGGCCTCGGTGGCCTTGGGACAACTGCCATTCTGACTGGCCTGATACCCGGATACTCGGCAATAGGGCTTGCTTCTCCAGGGTTGTTTCTGGTAGTGAGGATAGCCCAGGGATTCTTTGTAGCGGGCGTCATTGCAGGCTCATATTCATTTGCGGTAGAGAGCTTTCCGGAGAACTATCGCGCACTCCTGACCGGACTGACCGGCATGGGAGGCAGTCTTGCACACCTTCTCGTTGCATACGTGTTCCTCGCTGTCTCTCTTGCTTTCACGGGAGCGTCATTCGCCACTGTCGGGTGGAGATACATGTTCTTTGCAATGGGTATACTCACCTTTGCCGTACTTGCATACACATATTTCGTGAGCGAATCACAGACCTACGAGCTTGCCAAGAGCACCCGCAATGTCACGAGGACACCCGTCAGGGAACTCTTCTCAGGAACAAGCGGATACAGGCGGATTACAGTCCTTGCCGTCATCACACTCTCTGGAGGGGCAGGTGTATCATTCGCGCTTAACGGCCTGTCGACTTTCCTTGCCGTTGCAGTCAAAATGCAGCAGACACAGATAGCGGAACTGCTTGTCTATGCAGGCTACATCGGGGTTGCAGGCAACATCATAGGAGGGATAATCGCCCACAAGTACAAGTCTACAAGGAATTTGCTGCGGATTTACTCCCTTCTGTATATTCCCGGAGCATTTGCATTCATGGCCATGCCCATGTTTGGAAAATCATTCGGGACAGTCGTACTGCTTGCCGGCTTCACTTACCTGCTCAGCTATCTGCATGCTCCTATGAACAACCTGTACAACAACGAAGCATTTCCCACCAGGGTACGTGTTTCCGGTATGGGCCTTGCATGGAATATGGGATACTTCACCGCTGGAGTGGCTGGAATTGTGGTGACTTACCTGCTTGTTCCCTTCGGTCTCGGAGCATACCCGGAGATAGTAGCAGTGGGCCTGGTCCTGCTGGCACTCCTTTCGTACTCAGGAGCTACCCTTTCAAAGGAGACTAGAGGCAATATCGGAAGGGAAGTCGCCCTGGAAGCCGCCTCAGTTCAGGGCGGATCGGAGGCACCGCCAAACTGAAGTCGCGGCAGCGGAAAATAGCGCCCATCCACGAAAGAAATCGATAGAGTACAGGACTCAAATCTTTTATCAATCTCTTTCAAACTCTTTTTTCACTGTCATGAGTCACAGGGCGTTTCCAGCTTCCATTAGCATTTTCCCAGTAGGCAGAGCTCGCATTTGTTCGCGTAGTAGAGTGCCGTCAGCGACGAGAGTGGCGACCCTGCTGATATATCGGGCAGCGTTTGGTCACTATGCTTATCTGCAGGATCGCAATACGGTCAACGCATGACATCAATGTCCTTCACCACCGATCCGATCTACCGACCGTCTGCGTGGTCAGAGAACGTGATGAGAATCATAGAGGAAGCAGAGTACGGCGGAGGGGACGTTTTCGACTGCATAAGGACAATACAGAGGATCAGACCGGGCAACGCGGGGGACTGGATCAGCGAGTGGTCAAGGACTGCAAAGATCAACCAGGACCTAGCGGACGAGGCAATGAAGAAGGGACACCTGATTACTGCAAGGAAGTACTACCTGAATGCGTTCAACTATTACAGGCATGCAGCGTTCCACATCCTCCCCAGGGAAAAGCAGAAGGCAGATTACCACAAATTGAGCGATGCTTGCTTCAGGAAGGCAGCAGCTCTCTTTGACCCTCCTTTCGAATACCTGAACGTCGACTACGAGGGAAAGCAGCTGGAGGCAATACTCTACCACACAAGGACGCCGGGAAGAAATCCTGTAATGATCTATGTCCTTGGCGGCGATGCAACAAAAGAGGAATACTATTTCCTCGGCATCGAGGAGGCGCTTGCACGCGGTCTGAACGTTCTCGTCATAGACGGTCCGGGGCAGGCGAGCAGCCTGATACTGAAAGGGATCAGCAGCACTCATGAATACGAAAAACCTGTTGCAGCGTTCATCAACACATTGAGCAGCAGGAAGGACATAGACATGGAAAGGCTCGCAATTGTCGGCAGGAGCTTCGCCGGTTTCTTTGCCCCAAGGGTCGCAGCCATGGAGCCGAGGATAAAGGCGCTTGTTGTATGGGGTGCCTTCTACGACGTGTATGAGAATTTGCAGTGGAGGGTGAAGGCAATTCCCAGGTACAAGCAGATTTTCGGGATAGAAGATGAAGATGCCTTCTGGAAGAAAACGAAAGAGTATACGCTCAAAGACGTCGCTCAAAAGATCAGGTGCCCCATGCTTGTTCTTCACGGCGAGGCGGATCCGCAAGTGAAGGTCGAAGATGCAAGGAGGCTGTATGCAGAGGCTTCCAGCAAGGACAAGCAGCTGATTATATTCAAGCTGGGTGAACCTGGGTCTGGCCACTGTGCACATGATTCTCCTTCGACGGTATTCCCGCTTGTGTTTGACTGGGTGGCCGACAAGCTGAATGCAAAACATTGACGTTGGTGGCATGCGGCTCAGGCCTTGTGTGCATCAGGCAACCGCCGACGAAGTCACAGTCATATGCTGTGTGGATGTAAATCACAGGAGTTCACCATGAACTGCAGTCGTTGCCTTCTTCCAGCCCGTGATTCCTGAAAAGTCATCGGCATCATGGTGAACACAATCGACTCCACCGAACGGCTCATTGCGGACAGGAAACAATATCCGATGAAAACACAGACTTCACACTTTCAGAAGAATTCGGCTGCTTCGTACGCGTTTCGATCGTTTTCGCTCACAGTAAATTCCAGAAATTGTAAAAAAACAAGACGACTTTTCCATGCCGACAATCATTATATACTGACCTTTCACTACCCGTGCGGGGGCAATCATGCAGAATGCCAACTCAGTAAGTGGGCACGTCGGTAGATTCTTCGTAGGCCTGTTTGGCGGAACCATTGATATCCTTGATTTTATATCGATAGCTTTCGTGGCTCCGTTCATAGCGAGGGAGATATACCCATCTCATTCGTTTGCTACGTCACTTCTTGTGACCATTGCAGCCTTTGCTGCAAGCGCATTGATCAGACCAATCGGTGGTCCGATTATAGGTTCGGTGGCAGACAGAATCGGCAGAAAAAGGGGAATGTATGTTTCTCTTGCCGGATTGGGCATTGCCGAAATAATCACAGGTATTATACCGACCTATGCACAGGCTGGTCTTTTTTCTCCATTCTCCCTTCTCGCGATCAGGATCATCCAGGGATTCTTCGTGGCTGGACTGATAGCAAGTTCATACTCAATCGGTGTCGAGAGTTTTCCAGAAAAGTACCGCGGCTTCCTGACAGGTCTGACCGGGATAGGAGGCAGTCTGGCACACTTCCTTGGTTCAGTAGTGTTCCTGATATCGACCCTTCTGTTCACCGGTGCATCATTTGCCACCGTCGGCTGGCGCTTCATGTTCATCTTCCTGGGCGTGGCAACTTTCGCAGTGCTGGCATTCACTTACTTTGTCAGCGAGTCCACAACCTTCCAGCTCGCAAAGGGCAAGGAGAGCGCCAAGACTCCTGTTCGTGACCTGTTTTCAAGAGAGAACGGCATGAGGAGGACAACCGTGGTTGTGATGCTCACAGTCATGGGAGGACTCGGTGCGGCATTCGTAATCAACACGTTCCCAACCTACCTGGCAGTTGCCGTCCACTTGAATGCAACAACAGTTGCATCCATCGTGACATTGGCGAGCATAGTCGGAATTGCTGCCAATGTGCTGGGCGGGCTGTTTCTACATTTCTTCAGAACTACGAGAAATCTGATGAGGGTGTATGCTATCCTTTTCGTTCCGCTGTCTGTGACGCTGTTCTACATGGCTGAACCGTCCTTGAGAACATCCTACTTCGATGTTTTCATCCTGGTCTCGCTCTGGTATGTCCTGGGATATGTCAGCAACCCTTCCAACAACCTGTATATTCAGGAGTCATACACCACAAACATGCGCGTCTCCGGTCTGGGTTTCCAGTGGAACATGGGCTTCTTCATGTCGGGCCTGATTCCACTTGTCATCACTTTCCTGCTCGTTCCGTACGGCATAGGTTCATACCCAATAATTATGACAATCGCTGCAGCGCTTGTCGGAATACTATATATTATTGGCGCATTCCTGTCGAGAGAAACAAGAGGGAATATACAGACCGAGCTGGAGAGGCTGCAGGCAGAGTCACTTACCGAAGCCCAAATGTAATCTTTTTTGAACAATCGCTTGTGCATCCCCCCCGGGGATGCAATTTCCATTTTTCTGCCCGGGTATTCTTTGGCGCCTGACTTGTTTTCACAAAGCAACAGGAATAGTAACAAGCCGCATTTATTGATGCATCAGAGAAATGAGCGGGCCGCCATGCTTCCTGTTCCATGTTGCGCAGCGTCGTCGAACGGTGCGCTGGAGCTCAAGGAAGACGTGTTGCCATTGGAATAACGGACTGCAAAGGCCATCCGCAGCCGGCCGAACGCCTGTTCGTTCCAGATGGGCCGGCATCAGGGAAGAAAGGATGCTCAGTCAGGCAGCTTCGTCTTGTTCCTGAAATATTCTATGGCAGCCAGTGCAACCTGGTGATCCTCATCCGCAGTTCCGCCGCTGACGCCTATGCTGCCAACGATCTTTTTTGCTGTTTTGATCGGTATTCCGCCCGCGATAATTGAGAACCTGCCCTGGTTTGTAACGTGAATTCCGAATGTGGGTTTTCCAGGAACAGCTATTTCGTTGTAATCCTTAGTCTGTCTCTGCGCGCATGCAGCTGTAAATGCCTTGTCCATCGCTATTGAAATGCTGCTTACCTTTGCACCGTCCATCCGCGTGAAGGCAATAAGATGTCCCGACTCGTCAGCCACTGCCGTGCACATGGGTATGCCCATTTCCCCGGATTTCTTCTCGGCGCCCTCAAGCAGAATCCTGGCCTCATCCAGCGACAATCGTTTTATTTCCAACATGGCGGAGAAGGTAAAGCCGGTCAGGATATTAAATTAACCAATTCCCCCGACCGGGCAGGGGCAGAAGTTCCTACCGTGCAAATGGAAATGCGCTTTCATTGAGCATTTCAGCTGCCTAAATCAATGCAACCCGCAGTTGCCTGTTTCAGAGCTGCCGGCCGCACCCTGGCCTATACTACCGCAAGGGCCCTTTCCTCGAATGGTATTTTCGTCAGGCTCCTTGGAGCACCTTCAGTTATCACGAAAGGGGTCCCAAGCCAGGTGTACGCAGGTTTCTGGGAAGGAGGTCCAAGTTCGAGCATCATAACCATTCCGGGCTTGAACTCGAATGCATCCCCTTCTCTGAGCGTCGGCTCAGGCGCCATCAGTCCCACGCCGTGGACAATTGGAGTCAGGGCCTGTATGTTGTCTCCCATGACTCCCCTGTACTCCTCGGCCATTTTCCTGGCGGTCTTCATGAAATTGCCGAGCGTGTTTCCCGCTTTAAGCTCGCCAATCAGTCTGTTGTACACTTCAAGCGAGCATTCAACCGCACTCACAACATCCGGGTGCGCTTTCCCAAGGCTGATGAGCTGCAGTGACTGAGCCATATAGCCGCACACGCTTGGAGAGAACTCGCTTAGAATCACATCCCCTTGCTTCAGTACTCTGTTGGTGAAAATGACGTCGTTCTTGAAAAACTCCGGCTCCTTCGCAGGCAACTGCCCCGATGTTCCTATTATGAAGAAAGGCTGTTCCGCACCCAGATTGTAAATCACCTTCTGCAGCTGTGCGAACCACTCATTCTCCCTCACGCCGGGCTTAGTGAACGGAAGCATGGCCCTGAATGCGGCATCACAGACCTCGGTGGAGAGCCTCATGAGCTCGAGCTCTTCCCTGCTCTTGACATACCTCAACGTGGTGAATATGTCGGTGTCATCGGTGAATTTTGCCTTTGGAAACTCTTTTGTCAGCTCCAGATACACGTTGTAGGGCATTCCGACGATATCGCCGTTCATGTATCCTGCCCCAACGAGGCCAATGTGCCCTTCCTTCAGGCCAAGCTTTTTGATCCTCTCGATAAGCACAGCCGCATTGCCTGTTGCCCTCGGGCGGATGTCCTTCACCCATGATGTTTCTGCAAGGCTCCTTTTGACCATCATCTGCGTGACATAAGTTCCATCGCCATCCAGCGGGAATACAAGGAAGCTGGCTGTTGAAAGATTGTCTGAGTAGTTGCTGACGTATCTTACATTCGCGTTCATCATGTTCCACCGGCCAGAATAACCGGTGATGATCAGGCAGTCAATCTGCCTCCTTCTCATTTCCTCCTTTATCTTCGCGTATCTGCTGGCGCGCTCTTTCTCCGAGGGGGCGCTGGCAGTTAGTGCTGGGCTCTCTATCATGGGCAACTGACCGCAATATGCTGTTGTGTTTATCAATTTTCTCCGATTTTCGACAAATGCGAAAGTGTTCCCCGTGGTTTTGCCGCAGGGCCCGCTGTTAGTTTCCGCCGAGTGCCATGTGAAGAGAGAATTTCCATCGTGTTAACGGACGAACTTGATGCGGTGGGGCCCCCTCAGACTGTCCTTGTTCCGGATTCCCTTAGTATGTTCAACAGGTCACTCGGGTTGATGTGCGATTCATTGAGTGTTATACCGAATGGAGCGAGCGCGTCTTCCACTGCTGCAATGGCGGCAACGGTTGGCGTTCCTGCGCCCTCTGCAACAGCCCTTGCACCGAGAGGCGCAAAGAGGGATGGTGTCTCGAAGTGGCCAACTTCATAGCTCGGCAGGTCTGCAGCGGTCGGGCAGAGGTAATCCTTGAATGTCGCTGTTAGCAGCTGGCCGTTTTCGTCATAGTCCATCCTCTCAAAAAGGGCGGCTCCAAGCTGATGCGCAATTGCCCCATGCGTCAGCGATTCGACAACACCTGGATTTATCTGTGTGCCGCAATCGTGTACAGTGCATATCTTCCTCACCTTCACCTCGAGTGTGTCCATATCCACTTCAGCCTCAACCATTGACACTTCGTAGGTGTATGTGACGGCGAGGTTTGCTATGCCTCTCTCATCCGGTATTGTATTCGCGCCCGCGTTGTCGAATTTCGCGGTGTACACATATTTTGCCTCGAGCCCCGGCTCTACACCCGGGGGCAGCTTGTCAAGGTCGAGGTAGGCAAGTCTCGCCACATCCTTCACCGTTATTGTCTTCCCTGTTGATGTGTCCGTGATCCTGCCATTGTTTATTTCAAGGTCAGTGGAATTGAGCATGTAGGATGCAATCTTCAGCACCTTTTCCCTTACCTTCCTTGCCGCTCCAAGCAGGGAACCAGTACCCATCACTGTCCACCTGCTGCCTGCTGTGATCGAAAATGGCGTTGAAGCATCTCTCCACGAGTCGTAGCCCCTGGTCACTTCGATATCCTCGTAGGGCATGTCAAGCGCATCGGCCACGATCTGTGCGTTGGCAGACTCGTGCCCCTGCCCCTGAGGGACATCGCCTGCGGTCACAAGCACCTTCCCATACTGGTCAATCTTGACCGACGCCGAGTCACTGCTACCGGTCTTTTCGTTCTTTGGATTGACGACAAGCTCCTTCGACTCGCTTGAAGGGTTGGATTCCATTCCCAGTGCCACTCCGCAACCTATGTACCTGCCCTTCTTGAGCATCTCCTGCTGCTTCTTCCTGAAGTTTCTGTAGTCGAAGAGCTTGGCAGCGTGCTGCATTATTGCCGGGTAGTCTCCACCGTCGTAGACAGCACCATTCGGCGTCATGTACGGCATTTCTTCAGGCCGAATGAAATTCTTCATCCTGATATCCACCGGATCCATCTTGAGCTCCCTGGCAGCTGCATCGATGAGGCGTTCGAGCATGAATATGTGGTGCAGCTTTGCATATGCCCTGTTGGCTCCGCATGGCACCTTGTTTGTCAGTACAACCTTTATGTCAAGCTGGAAATTCTTGAAATTGTACAGTTCGGGCGGATTGCGCAGCTGGTTTGCAACACCGCGTAGGCTCAGGTAAGCACCCTGATCATGGATGCATGTGGCCCTGAACCCGTGTATTGTGCCATCCAGGTCGACTGCAAGCTCAGCATCCCACCATATCTCTTCCGCATGATGGGACGCGGCAAGCATTTCAGTCTGCGTCGATGTCCATTTCACCGCCCTCTTCAATTCCCGGGAAGTCCAGGCAACAAGTGTCAGCCACTCCGCCTGATCCTTTATTCCGAAGCTCCCTCCTATGTCGGGTGCCCTTACGTGGACCGAAGTGAGGGGGACGCCCAGGGCAGCCGCCACGACAGCCCTCGGCCCCTCGACACCCTTTATGGAGCAGACGATGTAGAACTCGTCAGATCGCCAGTTGTACTCCGCCTGCACAACAGTCGGCTCGAGCGGCGCGGAAGTGAATCTGTGGACATGCATCCTGTTCCTCTTGATGATCTTCTGTGCCTTTGCGAACGCCTCCTCCACATTGCCGTATGTGAATGTCCTGCTCCACGCTGCATTGCCTTTGGTGTTCTCATGTATCAGCGAGGCATCCTTCCCCTCGAGTGACTTGTAAACGTCAAGGTTCGGCTCCAGCGGTTCGTATTCAACATCGACTGCATTCGCTCCGTCCTCTGCTGTGTAGGGGCTGTCGGCTATCACGACTGCAACTGGTTCCCCATCGTATCTGACCTTGTCGAAAGCAAGGGGATAGGCGCTTGAACTGCTCCTTCCGAATTTCAACCCGCTCTTCTTCAGGTCTGCTCCGGTGAACACTGCCTTGACCCCGGGCATCTCCATTGCCCTTGAAACGTCTATCTTGACTATGCGTGCATGTGCATATTGGCTCCTGCTGGCGCAGAGGTAGAGGCTGTCTGCGAGACGTACATCGCCTGAGTACTCGCCCTTGCCCTGGGTGAATCGAAATGCTTCCCTTCTAGGCAAGTTCCGGCCCACCCATTTTTCCTTTTTCCCGGCCGCTCCCTGTTTCTCTTTGCTTATGCCCTTGAGCTTAGTGCCAGAGCGTGACTCCAATTTCGTCAATTTCTCCCCTTTCGCGTAATTCTTTTCCCGTTTTTAAATTTGTGTTATCTTGAGTGACCAAGTGCTGCCCAATACAATGACAAATTCAGCCGATAACACTCGAAAAATGGCGGTTGGCACTTCGACTTTCCCGGCGTATCATGGAACACATCTTCGTTTTCGCCCGGGGGGCAAGGGATTGAGCCCCGCCCCCTTCGTTGTTTCTGCGGGGTTGTCAGTGAACCCCTGCGCAGTGGCAGTCAGGACAAGAAGTGCCGTGTAAGTGCCTTTCGTATAATCCGAATTGCCTGCAGGCAGCTGAAAATGGCGTTCATACCGCCTGAGCACAAAAGTCTCTTGCCTTTCTTTCGTTTACATTATCGGCAGAGTGCATTTCGAAACATAAAATGTGAAATGCACTCTCACATCGAAAACCGTGCCAGTGCAACTATTCCCTATGCAGGACTGCCAACCATCCTGCGAGAGTGGGACATAATTCGTCTACGAGCTACTTCTTGAGAACGATGACATAGGCTCTCTTGCCTATGTATTTCTTCGGTGCATCAAGCTTCGCCGAATTGCCGAACTTTGTTATGCGCCTCTCATAGAACACTTCGACTTCATCCTTCAGCAGTATTGTGCCCTCATCCACTTTGATTTCACGTGACATGTTTTCAGCCTTCAGTGCATGGAATATATGCACTTAACAACATTAC
>JAKAVR010000055.1 GCA_021817225.1 Thermoplasmata archaeon | reverse complement strand
AGGCCTATGAGGACCATCGCCCCAAGCAGTATGACGGCTGAAGGCACAGATCCAATTCCAGTCAGCTGGTTCAGCGCATAGGAACCAAGAACTGCATTTACGGTGAACCATCCGAGGGAACTCATCCACTGCAGTGCGGCGGGAAGGTATGCACCTCGCCTTCCGAACGAAAGGCGTGTTATCACCATTTGCGGATAACCGAAAACAGGACCCATCGAGCTCGCAAGCCCAAGCAGCACAGCCGCTATCAGGTTTGCCACCAATAGCGCCAGAAGCGAGTACGACAGGGGAAGACCAAAGGCAGAAACAGCAAGGTAACCGACAGCGTAGCTTCCGATAGTCACATTGGATGCAAACCAGAGAGTGAACAGCCGGTGCGTGGTACCGTGTCTTTCCTCCGGAGGTATGTGTTCTATTCCGAAAGGCTCGACCCGCATCGTTCTGTTGCCGTAGGTTGGGTTCGTTCCCATTTGTCAACCAGATTTAGGGTTTAGTCGGAGGACCTTAATTACGCTTGCTTTATCGCCATCTGCTGCCTGAAAGTGCCGCGTGACATGCGGTGGCACGTCTCAATTCCCTGCATCCAGGTGCCCCAACTTGAAGCTGAGCATATCCTTTCTGTTTGCCCCTTCTATCATCATGCACCTGTCCTGAATAACAAGGATTCCCTTTTCCGACGCCTTCCTGGCGGCGCCCTCATTGGTAATTCCGAGCTGCATCCAGATGACCATCGGCCTTCCAAACATATCCCTGATGCCTATCGCTTCATCAACAATGGGCGGGACCGACTCTGAAGGCCTGAAAATATCCACAATCTCCAGTTCCCTCTTCAATTCGGCGGGAAGGGAGGAAAGGGAGGGGTACGACTTCTCTCCAAGTATCTCGTTGGCTGTCGGGTTGATCGGAATTATCCTGAACCCGTTCTTCTTTAGAAATGCAGCCACCCTGTAGCTGTCCTTGCCCTCGTCTTTTGAAAGCCCAACTACGGCCACATTTTTGTATTTCTTCAAGATATCGCCAATTTCGTCTGCTTTCATGTTAAACAGCTTCCTCTTCGGGGACCAAACCCCTCAACTTATGCTCAAAGCAGACATCCAGCTATAATCTTTCCTGAAATTCGTGGCATCATCTCTTGCCGATGGACCAACTGTCTGCCATCGCAGTTGGCGGAACTGGCCTTGGTGACTTTCAACATTGACAGAAACAGCGTTTGCAGAAACATATCTCGCCAGTGAGCCCGGCATGCGGTATGTATCGCGGGGCGAACATCATATGAATGCAGTCTGGTATTCCAAGAACGGACGCTCAAATGCTGGAAGTTGACAGGCAAGCACTTGCGGTGAGAATTGATTTGCTCACGTCTCCGTCAAGCATCGCTATCATAGGCGCATCACCGAGCACGGGGAAACTGGGAAACACAATCCTCAGGAGCCTTGTTGAATTCGGATATCAAGGGAGGTTATTTCCCGTCAACCCGAGGGCAGAGAGCATCCTCGGGCTAAAATGTTACAAGGATGTTGGGAGTTTGGCCAGAAGCATTGGCGGGCCCCCGGACAGCGTGTATATCACCGTCCCCCCTTCGTCCGTAATGGATTGCATCAGGGATGCGGCTTCAGCCGGGTCGAAGGCAATAACAGTGCTTAGCTCCGGGCTGGTCGATGACGACTCTAGGAAAGAGGACGCGGTTGCCGAAATCGGTGCATTGCACAAGAACAACGGTATGCTCCTGCTTGGGCCCAATTGCCTTGGGATACACAACCCTGTTTCCCGCATCACATTCAACCACGAACTGCCTGGAAATACGGGACCGGTGGTCTTTCTCTCCCAGAGCGGATCGATGGTGGAACTGTTCGTGCTTTCAATGGGGAGCAGAGGGATAGGCACTCGCCTCGCCGTGAGCACAGGGAATGAATCAATGCTCACTTTCTCTGATTTCATAGACTATGCTGCTTCCATGGAAGGGGTTCGGGTAATCGCCGCCTACATTGAGGAGATAAGGGATCCGTTGAAGTTTGTTCAATCCTGCCGCAGGCTGGGAAGAGACACCATTGTTGTCGTATACAAGGCAGGCCTGACCCGTTCGGGCGGCCAGGCGGCATCATCGCACACGGGAGCTATGGCAGGCAGCGGTGAGGCGTACTCATCCCTCTTCAGGAAGGGTAATGTCATATTCGCCAGAAGCTTCGAGGAGATGGTAGCCGTTGTCACGCTCGGTGTCACCGGATTTGGAGCCACGGGCACCAGGGTTGGAGTCATATCGGCGCCGGGGGGACTCTGCGTCTCTCTTTCCGATGCGCTTGACAGGGCTGGTTTCAGCATCCCTGAATTTGGCGGTGATGTGAAGTCCAGGCTGCGCTCGCTCATGCCCGAGGGCCTGACGGTGAGGAATCCGCTTGACCTCACAATGGCCGCCACCACAAACATGAAGCTGTACACCGGCAGCATCGGCGCGATAGGGGCGAGTTCGTCTCTTGACATGCTTATCGTTGGTGCCCCCACATCATATTCCACCGGTGAATTTGCGGAAGCAATGGGGGAGATAATCGAAAGAGTTGCCCTGCCGGTTGCTGTCGTCTGGCCGGGGGATACGCAGAAGGTCCGTGACGGCATAAAGGCGCTCGGGAGGGCAGGCATAGCCGCATTCAGATCTCCCGAGGGTGCTGCATCAGCGCTCGCACTCGTCGTGTCACGCAATAACAGGTGTTCCTTGCTGGGCGATATACTGCCTCCCAGTCTGACAGAAGATGAAAAGCCTCGCAGAGGGTCAAGGTGGCTCTCTACGGAAGAGACGGCGCAGTTGCTCTCAAGGCACGGGATAGGGAACTATGACAATTTCGTTGTGAGGGACAACGCGGCGGCAATTGACTACTGCAGAAGGAGCGGCTATCCGGTTGTGCTGAAGCTGAACTCTGAAAAACTAATACACAAGAGCGAGGCAGGAGGCGTGGTGACCGGGATCAATTCAAGCGTCGAGCTTGAGGACGCCATGGACAGGCTGAGGAAGACTGCATCGGAAAGGCTCCATCTTGAAGAATATTCATTCACAGTTTCGAGACAGGTTTCAGGCATCGAACTGTTTGTTGGTGCCACCCGGGCTCTTCATGGTACGGTCATCGGATTCGGGCTCGGAGGCATCCTGGTTGAACTTGTCGGCCTGAAGTCGTTTTCCCTCTGCCCCGTAAGCAGGGTGGAGGCAGCGGAGATGATCAAGGAAAGCGGCCTTGAACCGCTCACCCGTGGGTACAGGGGGTCGAGGCTGGATCATGATTTGCTTGCCGGGCTGATATCGAAAATATCGCGGCTGCTTGCTTCGGAAGAAGCAATCCTGGAGATGGACATCAATCCTCTGATTGCCAACGAGGCAGGGTTCTGGCCGGCAGATGTGCGAGTTCTGTACGCCCCGTGACCCCTGCCTACTTCCTCTTTGCCTTCAATCTTCTTTCGAGCGCTTCCACAGCGTGCCTGAGTTCCCTTATGTCCCCCTTGATCTCTTCAATCTCCCTTGTTGCCGTCCTGATCTCCTCGGGCTTGCTCAGCGCCTTCCTGACCGCAGCAACCGATTCAAGCGCTTGGCGCTTGAGCCTTCCGTCTCTTTCCCTTTCGGCATGTGAGCTGAGCACTTGAACTGCATCCGCGTTCTCTGTGAGAGCGCATGCCTCAATGACACCGGAGCGGTAGACTATGTTATCATCTCTCAGCTGGCCGTAGACGAACTGTCTTGTTCTCTCGTCTTCCTTCCCGAGTCTTGCAATTGACTTTATGGCGGCGGCCCTGACACGCGGCCTGTATCTCTTCGACAGGAACTCCCTGAGCTTCTCTATATCTGATGCAGAACCTGATTCACTGTAGCCCACAAGTGCAGCCCGTCTCACCACATCCATGTGGGATGGCATCAGGAGCGCCCTGGAAAGAACACCCTCAGGCCTGTAATCGTGGAGCCTGGAAAGGGACGTTACGGCCTCTGCCTGAACCGCATAGCTCTCGTCATCGAGGAACTTCTCAAGTCGGTGTGCCGTCTTCCCGTCCCTGTAGTAGCCGATCGCCCTGGCAACCACTTTTCTTGCCCTTGAATCGGACACTTTCGCTGAAAGGAGCGCTTCAAGCGCATCATTCCTGTTTATCTTCCCCAGGGCTTCCGCGCACTCAGCGTGAACCGCCCAGAAATTGTCCGCTGTGAGCTGTTTTCCGAGCGCTTTGACCACATCAGCCCTCGACTTCTTTGCGATCTCCCTGGCCGCCTGCACCTTCTCAAACGGAGTTCCTTCGGCAAGCTGTGCAAGCGAATCACTCAATGGCCTTTCGTAATCCAATTTCTTGAGTATGTCGTTGTGCGGATCTATGCTGACGAACCTTGGTCTCGCCCCGGCTGCAAATACAATCCTGCTTTCCGCAGCTCTTATTCTTGCTACTTCACCGACACGCTTCCCGCCCGGGAGACACATCGAAATGTCAAGATCGACATTGAAGACAGGCGTCATAGCATCCGTCTTCTGCGTCTGACTGAACTTGATTTCTACCTGCTTTTCCTTTTCATTGTAGGAGTATTTTGCCTTGAACTCCGGGTACCCTGCTGAGTAGACCCACTGATCGAAGAACGATTGCATGTTTCTTCCGGTCGACGACTCTATTGCCTTCAGCAGATCGCTTGTTTCGACGTTCTTCATTCTGTTGTCCCTGCAATATCTGTTCAGGGATCGGAAGAACATTTCATCGCCAAGCTCCCTGCAAAGCATGTTGAGGACGAGCGCGCCCTTCTGGTAAGTGGTCCTGTCGAACAGCTCAGTGGGAACCAGGTAAGACCTCTGTACCACCGGTCTCCTGTAGTCCTTTGCATCCTCGGAGAAATATGTCTGTGCCATTGTGTCAAGGTAATATTCAAACTCGTCCTGTCCGAGGTCGTGCTTCCTGTACCTTGCCTCGAAATAGGTTGCAAATCCCTCGTTAAGCCAGATGTTTGACCAGTCCTTTGTCGTAACAAGATCGCCCCACCACTGGTGCGCAAGTTCATGAGCCACTAGCGGATGGCTCGGAAAGTCGTTTTCCGCCCTCGAGTCATGAAGCGTTTCGTCCGTTTGGGTGGTCGCGCTTATGTTCTCCATCCCGCCCCAGATGAAATCTGAGACAGCCACCTGCGAATATTTCTCGTAGGGGTAGTCGACGCCTATGATTTCGGTGAAGAACTTCATCATGTCCGGTGTCTTGCCGAAGGAACGCATTGCCTCCTCCTCCCTTCCCTTCTGCACGTAATATTCCACCGGAATGCCTTTGAAACTGTCCTCTAGCTTCGCAAAATCACCGACGGCTATTGAATTGAGGTAGGATGAGTGCGGGACGCTTTCCTTCCAGTGATATGTCTTGTTCCCCTTCTCCCTGTTTTCTGTTACACCGGTGAGCGTTCCGTTCGAAACAACGAAATAATCAGATTTCACGGTTATGTGGAAATCGGTGGTGAATTTCATGTTGGGGGCATCAAAGCAAGGGAACCAGTACTTCGAGTATTCATCCTCGCCCTGGGACCATGCCTGGAATGGCTTTTCTGGTGTTTCGCTGTCGGGATAGACGAAGTAGATGCCCGACTCGGGTTTGCCACTGTATTCTATCTCGACTCCTATTTCGTTCCTGCTTCCGCCTGCGCTGAATGTCACGGTGTCGTCTATGTGGCTGAATTCAACCGGTTTCCCGTCGCATTTGACGGAGTCAACGCTGAGTTCCCTGGCGTCAAATGATATGCCGTCGAGCACCAGTCCCTCGAGCGGAGAGAGCGTGTAAACCGCCTTTCCCTTTATTGTTCTGGCTTCCAGATCCACTTCAAGATTCAGCGTCAGGTTGCTTATCCTGAAGCCCACATCCCTGGGGTAACGGGGAACGGCATTGGGCAGTTCAAACCTTGAATGTATTTCATCCATTTCGCTGTTATCCCTCACCATTGTATCAGGGAATTCGAAATGAATAGCCATGTAATATAACTTGTAGTCAGGTGCTGGCATTGCCCACCGAATCCATTGGCTGGCCAATCGATGCTTAATCCACCCCCCGGCAACGAATTGAACATGCCCCGGCCTGGTGGCATACGGGTTAAATATAAGCAGTGTAATCGGCGATTATACACACAGGGTGAAACATGTCACGAATGCATTCGAGCAAGAAGGGCAGAGCCTCATCTCGGAGGCCGATGGTAAGCGCCAGCCCTTCATGGGTACCGGTCCAGAAAAAGGAAGCGGAGGACCTTATTGTCCAAATGGGAAAAATGGGAAAACAGCCATCCCGGATTGGACTTGCCCTTAGAGATCAGCACGGCGTTCCAAATGTGAGGCTTCTTACCGGAAAATCCATTCTCCAGATACTCGAGGAAGCAGGGATCAAGCCACAGATCCCGGAAGATCTTGCTTCCCTCATTGTGCGTGGAAGGACTGTTACAAGGCATCTCTCTGAAAACAAGAAGGATGAAAGCAACAGGCACGGTCTGAATCTAATCGAATCCAAGATAAGAAGACTCGTGAAGTACTACGTCCGGGAAGGCATCATACCTGCAAACTGGCATTATTCGTTTGAAGGAGTGGTGTGATTCCTGTCAGTGATACTTTAAATGAAAGGATTAATACCAATACCTTCGGGGCTGGAGGAAAGGGTCCGTGAAGCGGCCGACCTGATAGGCGAAGTGAAGCATATCAGAGTCGTCAGCCATTACGATTCGGATGGAATAAGCTCGGCCGCTGTCCTCGCCGGAATGCTCAAAAATGCATCCAAACCCTTCCAGGTGACAATGACAAGGAGTCTGGATGCTCATATCATTGAAAGACTGAAGTCGGAGAGGAATGATCTTGTCCTCTTTTCCGATATGGGGAGCGGTCAGCTAGACCTCATTGGCGGCATGAACACGAAAGCGGTCGTTCTCGATCATCACAGAGTGACGGAAGATACGGACTCCATAGTGCACATCAATCCGTCCATGTGGGGGTTCAACGGCACCACCGACGTGAGCGGTGCAACCACATCCTTCCTACTTGCCCAGTACCTCGATGAGACAAACTGGGCGCTTGCGCCCTGTGCTCTGGCTGGAGCATATGGGGATATGCAGCATCTCGGCGGATACAGGGGCATAAACCTGCTAGTTATGCAAAAGGCGGTGGAAAAGGGGCAGATCGAGGAACGACTTTCACTTTCACTCCAGGGAGGGAGTGCACTTGAGGCAATTGCGCTTTCGGCCGAGCCTTACTTCAGGGGCTACTCGGGAAGGAAGGATCTCGTCGCTGACCTGTGCTCTCAGATTTCAGTTGACCCCGGCAAACAGTTTGCCGATTATACAGAGGCAGAAATGAGGAGGCTGTCCTCGGTGCTTATGCTCATGCTCGCATCCTCGGGCTGTCCATACGAGTACATATCGCAGATAGTCTCCGTTCAGCATGTTGTTAAGTCATCAGGCATGACTATATCGGAGCTTTCCAGCCTGGCAAATGCCTGTGGCAGGAGCGAACGCTATTCCGTAGGTCTCGCGATGGAACTGGGTGACGGCCAGGCAACCTCCGAGGCGAAGAGCCTCCGGTCGCAGTACAACGGACGCGTGCTCGAAAGGCTTATTGCGCTCGAAGAGGGCGTGGAACAGATGGAGCACATACAGTGTTTCCGCTCCGATGACGCCTCGCTCGCAGGCGCCCTCTGTGGGCTCTATATGTCATTCATAGGCGACAAGAGCAAGCCGACAGTGGCATACTCACTTTCTGGTGACAGTTACAAGATAAGCGCCAGGGGAACGAAGCAGCTTGTTGAGAAGGGGCTGGATCTTGCGTCCGGCCTTTCTGGCGCATCCGGCTCAGTAGGCGGTGTAGGCGGGGGTCATGTCATTGCGTCTGGAGCAACAGTCCCGCGTGATGAGCTGAGAAAATTCCTGGGGCTGCTTGATGACATCACCGGAAAGCAGATCAGCGGCTGAATTTCATCTCCACGTGACTTCAACCTGGTCCGTCCTGTACCTCTGATTCACCACCGTATCTTTCAATTCCATTCTCTGTCCTGAGCCGTACGCAAGAAGACCATTCCATGCGATCATCACCCCGTTGTCCACAAGATACTTGAATGGCGGTTCATAGACAGAAGCGCCTCTTTCAGATGCCATCGACCGTACCATGCCGCTCAATCTCCTGTTCCTTGCAACTCCTCCGGCCAGAACTACCTCGTTCTTTTCAGCCTGGGCAAGCGCCCTTTCGGTTATCTCCGTTAACATCGCAAACACGGTCTCCTGAAGTGAAAAACAGAGATCCTCAATGCGCACGCCTCGGCTGAGATGGTGCCTGGCGGCGGTCAGTATACCGGAGAATGCAACATCCATGCCCTTGACAGAATAAGGCAGTTCAAGCAACACGCTGCCATTCTTTGCAAGCTCCTCAATTCTCGGGCCGGCATAGAAGCCCAGCCCGGCCATTATACCGAACTTGTCAAGCATGTTGCCAACGCCTATGTCCATCGTCTCTCCGAACACCCTGTACCTGCCTTTTGAGTAGGCGATTACCTGGGTGTTTCCGCCAGAGGCATAAAGCATCAATGGGTCTCGTGCGTTGTTCCCGAGCCTGCCTATCTCCACATGTGCAACACAATGGTTCACTCCTATGACGGGAATTGAAAGAGAAATCGAGAGTGCGCGGGCAGCAGTTGCAACTGTCCTTAGGCATGGCCCAAGCCCCGGTCCCTGGGAGAAGGAGACCAATCCGATGTCACTGTAATCAAGGCCGGCGCTTTCAACCGCATTTTCAATCAGGCCGGACACAAGCTCTGCGTGGTGATTCGCGGCCTCCCTGGGGTGTATTCCTCCCTTAGGGGGCCTGAACATATCGCTCGCGTCTGAAAGCACCCGTCCGGAAGAGTCCACCAGCCCGACACCAACTGTGTGGGCGGTCCCCTCAATTCCCAGGCATATCACACGTCGTCCTATTGCTCTCATCCTAAAAAACGCTTTGAACAATCCGTGTTGTTGACTGCCGCCTGGACGACCCTTACTGTTTCGGTTCAAGAATGTTTATATCTCTGCCTTTGGATTGTATGGGGTGTGAAGAATACACAGAGCTGTTACACAAAGCAAGCTCACTCGGCACATCTCGGGCCAACTGGAAAACTTGATTTTAACCAGGAGAGGAAGCCTCCTGCCTCCGGCATGGATATGCGTGTATCAGGAGAGCTCGATTCCCCCGCGATGTTTTCATATTCCCTTGATGCCGAAATGGACTACGACAGCATTTTTTCTGTTGTCAGGAAGGCTGTGAGGTACTCCATTCACAAGGAGAGAAGCGGCCTCGGGCTGATACTGTCAGATCTGCCTCCCGCACTGGGTGCATTCTGGGAGGTCGGAGGCAATTACATCGTGCTCAACGAGTCGCTTGTTGAAGTAATGAGGAGGATGGCGAGGTCGACGAGGGAATACAATTCCTACATATTCGTGGTCCTTGCCCATGAATATCTCCATGCAATCGGATATATCGATGAGGTGGAAGTGAGGAGGGTAACCGCCAGCGTGACTGCCAACGCCATGGGAGCGGAGCATCCCGCCACTGCAATGGCAAGAGGTGACATGTGGCAGATGTACCCCTTCCTGAGGTTTGCGACCGGAGGGAGTGGCGGCAGGGCAAAAGTAGTCGGAAAGTTCGACACCGAGTCCACACGGTCATATATCTGGTGAATTCAACCGCAATTGCTGTGCACCGCAGCTCTGCAAAAAGCTGCTTTGATTTGCCGGTCATGGACCCTGTTTCCCGAAGCGGGGAATGCATGGTTATCCCTTCCGGCCTTCCAGGGCAACGCCGTCAAATCCACATCGGCGCCTTCAATCGCCTCCGGGCACTCAAAGTCGGCTAATTCGTTGAGTACACAGGGATTGTCCTTCGTGCAATTTCACTATTGAAGATTACTTATATTTGATGACAATAAGCTTTCACCTGATGCAGTTGCTTCTGTCCGGGCTCATGGTCTAGTGGTTATGACGTCGCCTTGACATCCCGTGTCAAACACGGGTCGAAACGGCGGAGGTCTCCGGTTCAAATCCGGATGAGCCCATACTTATCAGATGGTAGAATTTGTAGTTTCAGGAACCGGCGAAGGAGCATACAATCTGTTTCAAACTTGTTATTCGTATCTCCTTACTTTATCTGATGCGCAGGTTTATGCGGCGTTATCAAAGATACTTCGGGCGACGTGGAATTATTACGGCAATCAATTTAAAGAGATTGATACTTATGATGCGTACGAGCAAAAAGTGCAGCTATTGGTGAGAACTATCATGTGGAGCGATGCAGAATTTAATGCGCTTTTTTGAGGGCATAATATGGCTTTTGTGAAGACGCTGAACTGGAAACTAAGAGAGCATCGCCAGTTGCGGCAAATGGATGTTAAACACAGCCTTG
>JAKAVR010000054.1 GCA_021817225.1 Thermoplasmata archaeon | reverse complement strand
TTCCGATCTTGCGATTGAAGGTCCCTGTAGAATGGGAAGCCTGTCGTCAGACAACGGAAGAGACACGACAGGCAGTCGCGTGCCGGATACATAATGGCTGGAGAACTCTGCACTTAGTTGCCCACGTGTACTACTCCGCTCATCCACCCTGCGGCACCCATCGAACCGCCCCAGCCGTCAGGAGTGCTTCCGCATGCACACTGACATTGCCAGATGTAATCTCCCGGGGGTAAGGTGAATGATGTTGACACGAGTGAATGTGGCATAATCGGCACGTTGACAAAGACATTGCCGCTTATTACCGTGAACGAGTGAGATACTTCAGAAGGCTGAACCAAAGTGACGACAGAACCATCTAGCTGAGCTGGGAGCAGTCCCGGATTTTGCAGCTGGTTGGCCGTTATCCCAGAAACATTTGCAACGAATATACTGTTGTTGGCGGTGCCCATAACATAGCTGTACATCGCTTGAGACAAGGCATCGGTTCCATTGTCATAGTTCAATACAGTCAAAATGATGTTGGTATCAGCCGGCAGTTGTATATTTGCAGCCGAAACCAGTGTTCCATTTTGCACCACGAAGAACGAAGGCTGGTACATCGTGCTGCCATTGAACCAGTTACCATCGGTGATTATAAGGGTAAGGTCGTAGGGCTGACTTTGAGACGATGGTTTGTAACTTGACGGCGGCGAACTCGAGACACCATAAAGTGCA
The DNA here is from genome assembly GCA_021817225.1 of Thermoplasmata archaeon. Taxonomy (GTDB): domain Archaea; phylum Thermoplasmatota; class Thermoplasmata; order Sysuiplasmatales; family Sysuiplasmataceae; genus JAJZXY01. The sequence goes on along the minus strand of JAKAVR010000054.1, from coordinate 9,698 downwards.
GAACCTGTAACAAGTCCTGCGATCGCGAAAACTACAACAACAATGGCGAAAAAGCTAGACGTCTTGCCCATCATTTCACTGAATTGTTATTCATGCTGCTGACTATTTACTTGACGTCCTCTCATATCAGGTTATTCATTTATATACAAAAACAAACACCGGCAAGAGTCGCTTCGCCGACAATTTTGGCAGTCACCATTATTGGGCTTTTTCCCGCGGAGCACGAAGCCGTCTTTTCTCCAGCCAGATATCAGATATTCCGCTTAAGAGCATTTATGGGCTCAAGTCGAAATTCAGAGGTAAGCGGTTAAATACACGTTAAATTGAATCCACCCGTATGGCTTCAAAGACAGTTATGATCGCCGCAGTGGCCATCGTCGTTGTCGTAGTGGCGGCTGCAGCTATGGTTTTCATCTATCCGAAGCTGGTCAACAACAAACCGTCGACCGTTCCGGGCACATCCTTTATCTCCACGGGAGTTGTCGGCAGCAGCTTAGGCGGTTCATGGCAGAAGACTTTTTATGTGTCTGAAGGAAGCGAGAACCCCGCAGGTCTGGCGCTTACCTATTCACAGCTCCTGACTAATCTGACCATGGCACAGCTTATTCCAGCATATCAGGGATATCCTGCAGGTGCGGGTGGCTCTGTGATAGGTTACAGAGAGAGCGGCACCGGAAGCAATCTGTTCTCTTTATACCTGGATTATCCAAATTCAACAGCTGCATCTGATGCGTACGCCAACATTACTGCAAGCCTTCAGTTGAATTCATCCATCCACCTCTCGTCAGGCACTGTTTCTGGCACAGCCTACACATATGCAAACATAACCGGTGGCGTGAATGCCACTCAGCTGATATACAGTCACAGCGGCAGCTACCTGTTCGGTTTCGTCTACGACGGTGCGACTGCAGTCTCGGAGTCAGGAATGGTCAACCTCGTAAAGAGCGAGATATCGGTGCTTGGAACAACATCAGCCTCTTATCCATCCCAACTGGTGACAACTGCGCAGGTCAACTCTGCACTTTCTCTGTCGATGGACTCATATGCATATGCTCTTGCCAACATAACCGATGCAAGCAGCCTGATGAACACCTATGGTGCGTCCGCTTCCAACTTAACAGGTACAGGCATGATTGAAAGCCAGTTCATCGGCAACATCACCGAAGTCGGCTATACTACAATGGGCGATCATGCCAGCAACGTTACAATGGGCTCAGTCTTTGTCTCATTCAAAATCTCCACCTATTCATCCACGCTGTATGAAGACATGAACACATACGCCGGCACCAACAGCCTCTATTCACAGTCATACCATTCGGGGACTGTCGGCGGCAAGCAGTATTTCTATTTCAACGCGAATGCTTCATCAACCTCCTCAGCCAAGATTTCACTCCTATTCTGCGTCGACGGAAACACCCTGATCATCCAGTACGTGATTTCATCTACGCCGTACAGCTACCAGCAAATGACAGGGCTTGCATCTGCCCAGGTGTCCGATCTCTGACGATAGCACCTCCTTCGGCCACGGCTGCGCTTCCCAGAAGCCCCGCCAGGTGAGGGTAAAACAATTTAACTTCTTTTCATATTCGAGCTGCATGAGTGACATTTTTTCATCGGATATGAGCGGGATAGAAAATGAGGTTATATCGATCAGGCGGCATGTTCACCAGCATCCAGAACTCTCCTACGGGGAGGTAGAGACTTCAGCTTTCGTCTCGAAGAAGTTGAAGGCATTGGGCATAAAGGCCAAGACAGGTGTCGGAGGGCACGGTATCATCGCCCTTATTGGAACAGGTAAGGGCAGTTGTGTGGGACTGCGAGCCGACATGGATGCATTGCCTGTGGCAGAGACCACCGATTTGCCATTCAAGTCTGTCAGCGACGGCGTGATGCATGCATGCGGTCACGACACCCATGTTGCAATGCTCCTCGGGGCCGCCATGCTCCTGAAGAAACACGAAAGAGAACTCAATGGAACTGTGAAGCTTATATTCCAGCCGGCAGAAGAAGACGGCGGTCGTGGCGGGGCTCTACCCATGATAGAGGCGGGCGCTATGGAAGCACCGCATGTAGATTATGTCTTCGGTCTTCATATTTCGAGCGACTATCCTTCGGGCACCTTTGCGCTGAGACCCGGTCCTACAATGGCAGCTCCAGACGGCTTCAGAATTACGATCAGGGGCAAGGGAGGTCACGGTTCACAGCCTCAGAACACAATCGATCCCGTGTTTATTGCGGCACAGCTGATTACGGCGCTCCAGGGGATAAGGTCAAGAATGATGGATCCCACAGAGCCATTTGTTCTTTCGGTTTGCAGTGTCAATTCCGGCACCAAGGATAATATCATACCGGACGAAGCGGTGATTCTCGGTACGATAAGGACATTCAGCAGTGGAGTAAGGGAGAAGGCAAAGAAGCTTGCGCGCGACATTTCAAGGAAGACCTGCAGCGTATTCGGCGCGGGATGTGAAGTCGAGTTTGTCGAAAACGCCTATCCGGTCACTGTGAACGATCCGGACTGCACCGAGAAGGTGGTCACCGTGCTTAAGGGCATCAAGGGCACAAAGACCGTTGAATCGCCCCTCATAATGGGCGGTGAGGATTTCTCCAGGTTCCTCGAGAAGGCGCCTGGCGTATTTTACTTCCTGGGAACGAAGAACGGCAAGAAGGGCTGCATCTATCCAAATCACAGCTCCAAGTTCCAGGTTGATGAGGATGTCCTCAAATTCGGGTCGTTGTCTCTTGCGGAGATTGCGCTCGCATATCTCAATGGTTGAACCCCGGCGCAGCGCAAACCCGGCCATCGCCTTTCTTCGGGCAAACGGCAGCACATTTGACCTGAACCCTGGGAAGTGTTACATGCCAGACGATCATATTAACTCAACCTTCGCAGATACGAGTCGACTGATGGCATGAAAAGGGATTTCATCTCGATTACGGACGCCGGGGGAAGGCTGAACACACTCATAATGAATGCAATCAGGCTGAAGGGCGAGCTCAGGCGGAAAACCGGACATCTCAGGACCAAGCCGCTGAAGAACAAGAACGTGGCACTCATATTCGAGAAGTCGTCGACAAGGACCCGCGTTTCCTTTGAAGTGGGTGTCAACCAGCTCGGCGGGAATGCCATGTACCTTAGTTCAAGGGATCTTCAGATGGGCAGGGGTGAGACTGTGTCGGATACAGCGCGCGTCCTGAGCAGATATGCAGACTGCATCGTTTACAGGGCTTTCGAAAACAGGATGGTCAGGGAGCTGGCCGAGAACTCGACAGTGCCCGTGATAAACGCTCTTGACGATCTGGAACATCCTTGCCAGATCCTGGCCGATCTTATGACAATCAGGGAGAAATTCGGAAAGCTGAAAGGACTGAAGATTGCCTATGTGGGTGATGGCAACAATGTGTGCCATTCACTCATGCTCGGGGCGGCCATGTCGGGTATGAACTTCACCGCGGCCACACCTGCAAGCTATGCCCCATCGGAGAAGATAGGCCAGCTTGCCGCCTCAATATCCCTGGATAACAAATGCACGGTTGAGGTCATCTCCGATCCTGCCCTCGCAGTGAAGCGTGCGAATGTCATTTACACAGATGTATGGGTTTCCATGGGACAGGAATCCGAGAAGGAGGAGAAGGAGAAGGTTTTCGCACCATACCAGGTCAACAGCAAACTGCTCTCCCTCGCCGACAGGAAGGCAGTCGCAATGCACTGCCTGCCCGCGCACAGGGGGCTCGAGATCACTGATGAGGTCATCGACGGACCGCAAAGCGTCGTGTTCGATCAGGCGGAAAACAGGCTGCACGCGCAGAAAGCGCTTCTCCTGTGGCTGCTCAGGTGAAGTTCCCGCTGCCGCGGGACATCTGTCCCTCAATCGCATCATCAAGCGATGAAAGGAATTCTGTTTCCCTTCCAACATCTATGGTGGCCCCGGCGGCTATGCTGTGTCCTCCGCCGACACCCCCGACGTTTTCGGCTGCCAGCCTCATGGCCTCGGACAGGTTGAGCCCCCTTGACACCAGTTCCGCATTTCCGCGGGCCGACACTTTCACCTTTCCGTCCGAATAGGCGAAACCGACAATCGTCCTGCTTGTGTCGACATCCTTGGATTTCATCAGTATGCCTGCAATTGTTCCGATTATTGAATCGGGTGCGCGATCACGGACATGGAAGAACTGGATGCGCTTCATTGGTTCGAGCCCCCCTTCCCTGACGAGCCTGATTGTGTTTGCCACATTTTTCCTGTGATTCTCAAGCAGCTTGAGCGCACTGGCAAGCGACTGTTCCCTGTCTCCGAGACATATTCCCATTCCAACATCATAATGCTCGTACCTGCCGCATGCGTTCAGCAGCGTTGCAAACTCCTTGGCGTCTTTGGGCATTCCGTTTGTCCCACCCCCATTGGCCACAATGAGATAGGACTCCCCTACCACTGAGTTGATCTCATTGGCAGGCATGTGTTCTGCTATCATCCTCTCCACTATGTATGACATGATCCTCCTTCTCTCCTCCGGCTCAATTTCGTACCATGTCATCTCCCTGCCATTTGACCTGTAGTTGATGCGGAGCGACTGCAGGAGCCTTTCAGCGCCGCCAGGTTCATTCGAAATGCCGGGTATCGGCGGATCTACCGAGTACTCGAGGAGTTTCGTCATCCCTCTCGTCTCCTTGCCATAGAATCTTCCATCCCTGACAACCTTCAGCAGTCCCTCGCTGGCCGCATCCTCGAGGACAATCCTGTTCATCCCGGTCAGCTTCCCTTGCCTGCTGTCCTGCAGGTCACCCACTGCGCCCACGATGGCAATGGGCGCGAGATCTATGTTCTTCCTTGACACCGACCTGGAAATGAAGTATGATGTCGTTGAAGAGCAAATCTCCGTTGAGCCCTCTATTCCGAACAGATGGGCATTCAGGTGGTGAATGGTGCTTTCTGCAAGCACAACTCTTCCGTTGTCAACTGCAATCGGCGTTTCAGGTTCGGGCTGGTGATGGTCTGCGATCACCATGTTCATCCCCGTAAACCTGGAAATGTAACCAGACCCGAGATCATTCATCCAGACCAGGCCGTCGGTCTTTTCCCTGATGAGCCTTGTTGCCTCGTCATCCAGTTTCTTGAGGAACTTTATCTCCACAGGGATGGAAAGCCGCCTTGCAGTTTCGTATGCTATGGAGCCGGAAGAGATGCCGTCGGCATCTATGTGCGTGAACACGTAGATCCTTTCGGCTGAGGCGACTACTTTTGCAATTCTCTTCGCCTCATTGATAAATGCGGCTGCCTTTTCGTCAAACGACATGTGCCACAGCCCTCTGTTCCAGAATGGCGCCCAGCTTTAATGCTATTGGGGAAAGGTTGCACGTATCCTCCCTGTTGTAGGCGATGAGCAGTTCCAGAGCCCTCCTGGTCCCGTTTCTTCTCCACTTCCTCCACAGCGATGTGCTTTGTCCGCTCGCGGCAAGTTCCACGTACCTGTTCCTTACAACACCAAGCTCCCGCTCGAGGAGCTTCAGGCCGCCTGTGTATCCGGCCTGCAGTGCTATGTTACGCAGATCCAGCACCCTCATCCCGCCCGGTGTACGGGGGAGGAGCCCCGACATGTGGTGGAGGTCATGTCTCTTCCCGTTGTAAGTGACAATCACGCTCGTACCGGAAAGTGCCTTGGCAAGGTTCGAAGCATCCAGGTCGATGCCGCGCACAAGGCACCTGTAGCTTCCCCTCCTGCAGATGCCGAGGACAGTGGGACTGGAATAACTGGTTGAGCCGTCGAGCTCTATGTCGATAAAAGCGAATCTCTCGATCATGGAAGTGAGCATCCGCCATTTCTCCGGCTGCGGAAGGCGGTCATAGAAGAAGGTGGCATCACCTGCGGCGAAACGCTCTTCTGCAATGTCAACCTGCTCCCCCAGGCATGCGCGATGCCTGAAGAGCGGTGTCGTCCGCAGATCGTCCCAGTCGCAGGCTCCACTCTGCCAGAGCCTGCTTTCAGTCTTCCTGCCTATCCCGTCAAACAGTATGAATGATCTCCGCAGCAATTCCAATCGACAGCCGGTCACTCCAAGCCACGACATTATCATACTTTCGGGGTGTATCCCGATTTCCCACCGGCAGCCTATTAACGAGCAACGGAATAATCTTGGACGTATGCCTTCGGAGTACAGGCTCCTTGACAACCTGATAGTCAGCGGCAGGGGCTGCGCGTATCTTCCAGAGAGCGAGACAATTGCTATTTCAGACCTCCATCTCGGATTCGAGATATATATGGAATCCGAGGGGCTTCTATTGCCAAGGCTGCAGATGAGACTCGAAGTCGAGAGAATCGAGTCGATATTACGGGAATACGCACCCACTACTATAGTAATCAATGGCGATGTGAAGCATGAGTTCAGCCGAAACACGCCGCAGGAATGGATTGAGATCAAGAAGCTGTTCGATCTGCTCACATCAAGGGGAAGGGTCGTTGTTGTCAGGGGAAACCACGACAACTACATTCTCAACATAGCAGGAAGATTCGGAATCAGGGTAGTCAAGTCAGAGAGGATTGGCGGAATCCAGTTCGCTCACGGTGACGTTGATATTGGTTCGGAAGAGGGTGACTGTACTGTCATAGGTCATGAACATCCGGCGATCAGGGTCGTTGATTCGGTTGGCGCATATACCAAATTCCCCGTGTTTCTCCACCTGCCGGACAGAAAGGTTCTCGTGCTGCCTGCCTTCAGCCCGTTTGCCCTCGGCACCGATGTGCTGTCCGGCTTCGACGGGTTCATGAGTCCATACCTGAAGGGCATAAAGCCCTCATCCGCGACGATCTATGCAATGGTTGACGGCACCCTGAGCAGGCTCGGCACGGTGGAAGAGGTCCTGAGGACTGCCACCAGGTGATCACGGCCTGCCGGAAGGTTCTGCACTGGAAAGCGGGCGCATGGGCGCGTCCTTTGGTATGCCAAGGACATTCCTTATGCGCATCTGGCTTTCCATTGGCGTCTCCACAGTATTGAGCAGATAGACATCGGTGCTCTTCAGCAGCCTCCTGTATGCGGCTACCCTGAGCTTTGTCTTTCTTTCGTCCTCCACAAGGAAGTGCGGGTTGCAGAAGTTGTTTTTGACCAGGTAGTCAGAAGCCTCTTCATGATCCAGCTGCCTTATTGGCGTCTTGTCGTTAGGATCCCTTTTCAGTAGTATTACATGCTTCAGCGGAACGCTCTCCCTTATGTTTCCCCTCCCCACAATCCTGCTTATGTCCACGACCGCCCTGTTCTTGTTGTCGAACCTTGCTATCTTCACAAGACTCTCGTATTCGTGCCAGACATCGCCGACATCAGCCCTGATGTACGACTCGTTTTCCGATCCGTAAGCGACAACGTCCTCGCCGAAGAACCTGAAGAAATGCCAGTCGTCCCCGATGATCCTGACGTTCCTGAGCCGCATCAGGCCGTAAGCGGTGGTAGTCTTTCCCGTCCCGGACGGTGCTATTATGGAAAGGCCGTGGCCGTCCACGTCAAGGCATGCGCCGTGTATGGAGTAGATATCGTGGTTTTCCTCCATGACATCGCCGGCTATTGCCAGCGCGATGCTCTTGACATATCCGTAGTAGTCGGTGTCAAGCAGGAAGGCAGTGTTGCTGAGCGGGTCGTACTTGACTGTCTCCTCCCCGCCTGTGTTTCGCACGAACAGTCTTCCGTGTGAATGTATCGTGTGAAGCATGGGAAACCAGTTGCGCCTCCACTCTTCTGCCCAGTAGCTTATATCCGTGTTCAGCTTTACACAGACACCGGATATGTCTGCCTTCAGCCCATAGGGAAGATTTTGTCCTAGCTGACCCAGCAGCTCCTCCTTCTCCTGTGGTGTTATGATGACTTTCTTGTACAATTTTCCATCACCGCCATTCTAGACTGCTTTCATTTACCTCATTGTTCGCCATGAGGTAGGCATATTTCTTCTTAAAGCCTCTGTTTTTCGCCCATAACATCTTTTTTTAACTTCAGTCAGATACCGATGAGGGCAGAAGAGCACAGTCCCGGTCTGCAGAAGGATGAATGTTACCTTGGAAATCGCACTTGTCAAATTAGGGGGAAGCGTGGTCAGCGACAAGGGAAAGTTGAAGACATTCTCAAGGAAGAACGTCGATTCCCTTTCGGCCGAGATTAACAGCTACCTGTCAGAGTCATCAGACAGGAGGGTGGTGATAGTGCATGGCGGCGGATCCTTCGGGCATGTCAAGGCGAAAGCCTACTCTATCAGGGAGGGGCTGAAAAATGATTCACAGCTGAAGGGATTTGCTGAAGTGAGGCAGGATATGAGGTTGCTCAATTCAAGGATAATGGGCTGTCTCATGAGCAGGGGTATCGCGTCTGTCTCCCTTCCAGCTGAATCAATAGTTTCCATAAGGGACACTGCTGTCCAGAGCGAAGATTTCAGTCTTGTGGATGCATCCATTGCACACGGAATGGCACCGGTGACGTTTGGCGATGCTGTTTTTGACAGCAAGCGCGTTTTCACAATAATTTCAGGCGATATACTGATGCATTCACTCGCTGGCCATCTCCGACCGCAGGTATCCGTGTTCTGCACAGATGTGGATGGTGTCTACGACTCTAATCCTGTCATTAACAGGAGTGCACGCCTGATCCGGCTGCTTACAGAATCCACGAAGGTCAGCCTTGAGGAATCCGCCAGGTCAGACGTCACCGGTGAGATGCGCGGCAAACTGGCAGTCCTCTTTGACATAGCACACTGCAGTTCACGGACCTACGTTGTCAACGGGAGGGTAAGGGGAAGACTTCTTTCGGCCCTCCGCGGGGACGTCCGCAGGGGTACCGAAGTAAGCCATGGCTAGTCCTTTATCAACAGGCTGACTTCCTGGGTTGGCCCGGATGAGCCTTTCAGAAGGGACATGAGCGTGGCAATGACAAGCAGGAGCATTGAAATCTCAAATGCGAATCCCTGCCCCCTGAGGTACTCGGAGGCAAGAACTGAAGGGAGCTTGCCGCTCAGGTTGCCGATGAACAGATTCGACACGTAATTTGCCGGTATCACGCTCGTTGCAGCCAGAAGCGACATTGCAAAGCTCAGTACCATGCCCGTGTTCCTGAAAGTGTTCATTATGCCGGAACCCACTCCGAACATGCTTCTCGGGGTGGCGGACATGATTGCGCTCGTGTTGGCGGGCCAGAAGAGGCCGCCCCCGATGCCGAAAAGCCCCTCCGCCAACGCGACCACGGTGAGAGGCGTGGAGGGAGTAAGTCTGCTCAGAATGAGCAGCACCACTGCCTGTATCGCAAGGCCTCCTGATGCAACTGCCCTCGGACCAAACCTGTCCGACAGCGATCCGCCGAGCGGCCCGGTTATGGAAGTCATCACCGCCATTGGTATGACAAGGTAGGCCGCTGTCAGTATCGGGAGACCCCCTATCCCCTCGAAGTAGAAGAGGAGTAGGAAATTAAGGCTGAAGATGGCTACTGACTGCAGAAATGCAGAGATTATGGAGTATGAAAAAAAGGCGTTCCTGAACAGCCCGAAATCTACGATCGGTTTCCTGCTGTATCTCATCTCCCATATTATGAAGAAAACGAAAAGGATAGGGCTGAGAGCAAGTGATGTAAGTGTCACAGGATCGCCCCACCCGTTCAGCAGTCCCCACGTTATGCCCACCAGCATTGTTATAAGTGCAAGGGTGAAGGAGGCGGCTGCCTGTATGTCGAATGT
>JAKAVR010000053.1 GCA_021817225.1 Thermoplasmata archaeon | reverse complement strand
TATTTAAGTGTTGCATGCTTTGACGCAGCTGCTCAATTAAGTCACATGAGAGGGGCTGGCACAGTCCCTCTCATTCGCCTCTGCCCGATTTGATTTCAGCAAGCAGGTTGCTGACCGCCTCGAGCGGATCCTTCGCTTCGTAGATTGTTCTTCCCACGATTAGCGCGTCAGACCCGCTCTGGATCGCCGTCTTGGCCGATCCTCCCTGTGGTCCTACACCTGGCGTAAGTATCGGGATCCTGCCGACGATCCCCCTCAGGTGCTTGATCCTTTTGGGTCTTGTTGCAGGTGCCACGATCCCGTCCACCTTGAGGGTCACGGCCATTTCTGCAATCCTGTCTGCAAACTTGACATTGATCTCGGATGCTCCAGGATTGGACATTTCCGTAACCAGGTAGACGGAGGCGCCCCGCGCGCTGTTGATACATGCTTCCACGGAGTCCCTTCCGGGAAATCCGTGGACTATGAGCCCAGAGGCACCGAGCTTGACAGCGGCCGATGTGATCATCGCGTTTGTATGGGGCACATCAGATATTTTGAAGTCGCATATTACCTTGAAATGGTTCGATATCTCTGTTATGACCTGGGGTCCCTGGGCCAGTATTATGGGCCAGTTGAGCTTGATTGCGTCGACGTATTTTCCAACCGAGTTTACTATGTCCATCGACTTTCTCCTGTCCGTCTCGTCCAGTGCCAGTACCAGACCGCGCTCAAAACCAATCTTCTTCAAATGCGACTCTCTCCCTTTTTGTATCGCAGTTCCAGCTACATAGTGTCGCTGGCATTAAAACACTTTTGATGTGTCTTGTTATTGTCCGCTTTCACACTCCTCCGCCGTCATGACCAAGCAATCCGATTTCCCGGAGACAGCGCATTTCATGATATGCTCTGCACCGCTGATCCAGAGACCAGAGGCTCCACCCGCAGCGGCAGATGTTAAACAGTTGAAAGATATCATCCGGGACATGTCCGAGGAAGAGGCGGCAAGATTGCTCTCCCTGCTTGACGCATCAGTATCGGCCATCCGGGTCCCTCCCGAAGGTTGCGCCGTTCTCTATTCGGGCGGCCTGGACAGCAGCACGGTTGCTGCCCTTTGCGCAAGACTCATGCCCGTGACATTATATTCCGTCGGAACTGCAGGCTCTCATGACATATTGGCCTCGTTAGCCGGCGCGGGGGAGATGAAACTCAATCTTGTCTCAGTCATAGCGGGTGAAGATGAAATAAAATCCTCTGCAGAACAGGTCGCAGGCCTGCTTGCAGAAGTCCGGGGGTGGACGATGAACCGCCAGGACATTTCCATCTACGCACCTATGTTCCACCTCATGAGCTTCGTGAAAGAAAGGCATGTGTTCACCGGCCAGGGAGCAGACGAGCTTTTCGGCGGATACAGCAGATACATGAGGATGGGCGCGGAGGAGAGGGTCATCGCAATGGGCAGCGATGTGAAGTCACTCCTCTCGTACGGCATCAGGAGGGACGAAAGTGTGGCACTACATTTCGGTAAGGAACTCCACCTGCCCTTCCTCTCCCCGAAGGTTGTCGGGTTCGCATCATCCCTGTCCCCGGAGTCAAAGGTTGATGGAAAGACAAGGAAAAAAGTGCTCAGGGAATGCGCCTCCCTTCTGAATCTGAAGGCCTCTTCTGCTGAAAAAAAGGCAATGCAGTACGGGAGTGGATTTGACAGGGTGCTCAGGCATGCGCATCAGAGCGTTCTCTGATATTCCATTTGGAGTGTTTCAACCGAAGATGTTCCCTCCCTTGGCAGCTGCTCCATCGTTATGAAATGCATCAAGTCGATCCTCCTGATAGTCCTGTAGTCTATCGAGGTCGGATTGTCCCTGAGGTTGAAAAGGAATTCATCCTTTTCGTCCTCGTACTCGCACACGTACATCCCTGTCCTCTCGCCGTCCACTTCCCAGACTCCCAGCACAAGGTTCCCCTCAACCCATATCTCGAATCTTCTGGTGCCAACCTGTTCTCCGTCGACTTCGAGACTTGATACGCCGACAAGCCTGTTGTCTTCCATTGTGCATTTCAGCTCATCGAGGAATCTTCCCGTATCCCTGTTGCTCAATTCCCCCTTCCATTCTCCCTCAATGAATGAAAGCCTCCTGAAGATATTCTCGCTTGTCGGCCTGATCATTCCTTTTCCTTCAACGGCTGAGCTTGACCGTCGACTTATAGTTTGTCTTGAAGCAGCGCGGAGAATATTCAAAATTAATAAACCAAAAACTTAAATTGGAATTTAGGTGTTAAGCAGAACTGGTGATTTCTTGCCAAGACAGAAGTATTCAGCTGTACCGTTGAAGTACAAGGAAGTAGAAGGCATATCAGCAAAGACTTTCTCGGAGCATTTCAAGCTCTATGAAGGTTATGTGAACAAGACCAATGAAATATATGAGAAGATCGCAAACAGCTTCGCCGACCCCTCGAAATCCGCCGGCACATATAGCGAGTACGGCGAGGCCAAGAGGCAGCTCTCCTTTTGCCTCGGCGGAATGTGGAACCACAAACTCTACTTCGGGGACTTTGAAAACGGAACCGGCACAAAACCGTCCAATGAACTGGTCAGCGAAATGACCACCGATTTCGGCTCCTATGAGAAGTGGAAGGAGGACTTCATAGCGACAGGAATGGCAGCAAGGGGATGGGCGATGCTCTGCTACGGGCTGGATGACGGGAGACTGCACAACGTTGTCCTCGACGCGCAGAATGCAGGTTTCCCTGCGACTGTTGTGCCGCTCGTGCTTATGGATGTGTATGAGCATGCCTATTTCATCGACTACGGGACAGCCAGGAAGCCGTACGTCGAGGCATTTTTCAAGAACGTGAACTGGAACTATATTTCAAAACGGTTTGAAAAGTGCACAAGGATGCACAAGGTCTGGAACGAATAAAGAGTCCGCCCGGGCCGTCCGCACGCGGCGGCCCCCTATTTTGTATTTCTCCTTAGCATCGAACTCAGGTAGCGCTTCAGCCTGCCCTCTGTTTCAGGGAAGATCGATAGGACAAGAAGCAGTGCAGCTGCAGAAAACGATACGCCAGACGCTGCATAACCGTAGGCAAGCGTGCTGAAGGGTGCAAAGCTGAAAGTCACCGAAACCGGACCCCCACCAATCTTGTATATCGAATACAATTCGGTTGCACCCGAGGTGTTCTGCGAGGTGGAATAGGGGACAAGATCAGCGCTCGCCTTCCACGAAGCAGGATCCGCTGCGGGTGGTATGAAGACGATGTAGTTCTTTGAATTGAGTTCAAGGAGCCCCGGAACCTGCACCCTGTAGGAAGATGCTGTCACCATGCTGCTCTGCAGCGGGACTGCCGACGAGTTGACAAGAGCGCTTCCGGTGCCGCCAACAACCCATGCGTAGTTTGTCAGATTCACGCTCGAAGAAAGGTTGACAAGCTGCGAGTATGACGGAACATGCGCCACCTGCTGCACGATGTATGCCCTTGAGACCGGATGGTCGTTCAAAAACAGGGCGCACTCGCTTGTGTTCAGCACAAGGCTGAGGTCTGCCTGACGGTAGAGGAATGAATAATCGGCGTAGTCCGCGCTCTTGCTCAGGAACACGTACTTTGCATCCAGGAGAGAGATCACGTTGCCAAGGTGTGTGATGTTGTTCCTTTCCGACAGGATACCCGAAATCAGCTGGGCCTGCCCGCCTTGAAACGCCTCCTCGCCGCCTACGTATGAATTGCTGCCGCCGAAGATCATGTTCTGCTTGAAGAAAAGGTTGAATGGTGATGCGAATTTCGTCTGAGTCCAGTTATAGTACATGTACGTGTGCCACGGGAAGGCAAGAACAGAATAGTCGCTGCTGTTCTGTGCCATTATGCTCTCCGCGCTATACCATGAGCGAGGATACTGGACATCCGTCAGCTGGCCGTTGAAACCGTTGATCTCCATGTAGGAGTATGCAAAAGGGGCTACCAGTGCCACAGCGAGCACTACCGCAATTGCAACCTCCGCTGCACGTCTTGTGCTCTTCTTCCGCTCCTGTGTCCCTCCCTTCAGATAAGACTCCAGTTCGTAAAGGCCAAGGGCGCCAAGGTAGCTGTATGCAAGGACAGCCATTGCAACCAGCTTCTGAGGCTCCCTGAAACCGTTGAAGAAGGGCAGGTTGTTGTAGAGGTAGGTGTAGATGCCTGCAGTGAGCGGCGACGAAATGCCAGCTGCAAGAATGACTGCCACCACAAGGGCAACGGCGAGAGTAGACGCAAGTGGCCCCTTTGACCTGTTACCGAAGTTTGCCATGAGCCCGTAGACCGAGAGGAACAGGAAAAGGATGAAAAGTGCGAGAAGTCCAGGGTAGAATGTGATCGGATACAGGTAGCCTGTCCTGAAAAAACCGTACATTGCAGCGACGCTCAGAAGCACATTGTGCAGCACCGTCGGTTGAGAAGAGAAGGCAATCGCGTCAAGGAAAGTGAAGCCTCCAAGTATGCTGCCGGACGATGATGGCGAAACTATAAGCCAGTAGAGGTTGAAAAGGGCGAACATCACGATGAAAATGGAGATCTGCGGGAAGCTCCTTTTTGCGAATCTGAATGCTGCGCGCCCCCTGTAGGCTGCAGATATCATGTAATACAGTACAGACAGGAATATCAGCAGAACAAGCGTGTGGGTGTCAAAGACAGCCACAAGCGAGAACATTGATGCTGCGTAGAAGGATCTTCTCAGCATGCCCCCGCCTGATGACGCATTTTCAGTGAGGTTGATGAAAGCGATAAGAGCCAGCGGTGTCAGTGCATACGCGAGTGAAAGGGCCCATGCCCCTGCAAGTATCCTTGCATAGATGAACGGATTTACGGTGTACAGGAAGGATGCATAGTACCTGGAGGGGGCCACCGTCCTGCCTGCAAACACATACATTCCGTAGCCTGAAAGAAAGAAGATCAGGAAAAGGAATATCTTCTGCATGGCCCAGCCCGGGATCACTGCAATCGCAGCAGACTCGAAGGCAGTGAGCGCGTTTCCGCCTCCAAGGAACGGGTAGAGGCCGTACAGGCCCGCCGTCGGAACGATCGGGCCGAAGACCATGTCAGTCACGAGCACATAGCCAGGCGCAAGAAACGCCTGCATGATGAAGAGGGAGAGTGCGGCAAACACTGCAATGGGGAAAGCCTCTTTCAATGCGGGGACGGCGCGCTTGTGCCCCGCCAGCCATCCTTTCAAGCGCGAGAAGTCATCGCGCAGCCTTCCCATGAGCCTGCTCCGCCTGTGCGTTTCGATGTAGCCGTCGGCTATCATCAGGACAACACCCGCGACAAGGCAGTAGTACGACACAATTGCGATATCATTCGCTGCCTGTGCATTTCCAGAGGCATCCTCGATCGCTGCGCTCACAAGCAGTACAAGCGCAATACCTATCAAGTACCTGGGATCGGTCCTGTAGATGACATAGAGTGCGACGAACGGCAGAATGATGGCGATGCCCACTGCATTGTAAATTTCCGTCGTTTCCCTCCAGTCTTCTACAGAATATTGGACTGATAGATAAAGCAAGCCCATTCGCAGGAGATATGCGTTGCTTGTGCCTCAACGAATGACAGAATCGTAGAACTGGCTTAGCTTTATAGATGTACGCCAATATTCACTTTGAGGTGGAAAACTGAAGTCCGGCGCGGTCCGTTTACTGATGCATGCCGTCGGTTGCCTGCCGTTTCTTCCCTTCATGATGGCGGCAGGCACAAACGGCGGCAAGACGGGTGAAGACGCCGAGACTCTTGGGCGCGGGACTTACTTCACCGACCGCGAAGGCAACATACGCGTCTTCGAGTCGGCGGTGGTAAGGGGCGATGTTCACTCCACCGGGGACCTGTGGGTGGGAAAGGGTGCGCTTGTCGAGGGCAACGCGACGGTGGAAGGCGATCTCATAATGGAGAGCGATTCGCGTGTGTCCGGCTCAATTACAGTCAAGGGCTCAGCGAATTTCAAGCAGAATTCTGTTGTCGGGGGCAAGGTGGAGATCAGTGGCGCCGTGTATCGTGGAAACAATCCGCCTGAGCATCTTTTCCGCAGGAAGTACGTGGACATAGGAGAGGAGCTGCCGGCACAGCCTCAGGGCAACTTTGCGGAAAGGGAAATATCATTCATCCTTCACGGGAGGAAACTGCAGGAAGGGTGCCTGACAATCGTCCACGAAAAGAGGGCGGAAATGTCTTATGCCATTGTCAGGCAGATGACAAATGACGGCCTGCCCTGCATGATCATAGGGAGGGAGCCTCCGGAACGCATTCACAGCATAAGGGGCATACGCATTGACGACGAGAACGTAATCTGGCTCACAAACCTTGTTGGAAGGAGATGCGTGAACCCGACGCATCTCAGCTCTGTTCTGAACTCTCTTACCAAGTTCCTGGATTCAAACAGCGCGGGAATCCTTTTCATCGACGGCATCGAGTATCTCATAACAAACAACGGCTTCGATCAGGTTCTCAAATTCATGAACAAGATCGAGGATATGATAATCACGAGCGGAATTTCGTTCCTCATAACAATAGACCCGCGGACGCTCGATGCGCAGAACCTGGCGCTCATAGAGAGGGGAGCCGAATCCATAATTTCATCTGAAAAGCAGCAGGAGGAGAGATCGACGATGCATGCCGAGTTTGAAGAGCGGCTGAAGGAGGAATCTGTGAGGAGGCAGCAGCTCGAGGACAGGCTCGACGGTTACCTTTCGAGGATAGAGGGTGCGATCACCGCGGCACAGTCCAGACCGCCGGGCGAAGGCTCGCCAGGGGGAGGAGATGTGCGTGATCTCGAGGGAGCTAGGGATACAATACGCTCTGAGCTCAAGACGCTCGAGCAGAAGATTGAGGAGAAGGAACGCGAGTTCATCGAAACGCTGGACAGGCGGATAGGCGAGATCAGGGGAGATGAGAGCAGAAAGGATCTCGTCGAGTCCATGGAGGAACAGCTGAGGGAAAACTCGGAGCTTCTGCTCAAGGCAGTCCTACTTGCAGAGAAACTTTCCACCGAGAAGCTGCAGAAGGTCGAAAATTCGATGGGCGGGCAATGACCATATATGCGAGCGCAAGCCCACGAATTCATTCGTGGGTAAGCGAGCGGCAAAGTCCCAAATAGGAAGATGAATATGCAACAGCTGCGACCTCCGATGTATGTCCCGTTCAAGTATCGCCTCTACCCGTTCCGCGACTAGGAACGTGAACTCATGCGCCAGCTCGACGAGCTGAAGTTCCTCTGGAACTATGCATTTGAACAACGGCAGCGGGCATGGAAACTGAAAAAGGAATCCATAGGTTATTGCACGCAATGCAAATCACTCATCGAATGGCGCAGCAACGACTGTGGCGGCATAGGCCCTGTCTACAGCCATGTCGTACAGGAATGCCTCCACCGGCTGGACAGGGCATTCAAGTCATTCTTCATGAAGATTGCACGGTATCCTCACTTCAAGTCTGAAGTAACATCACTCACATATCCGGATGCGTACAACGGCTCGGTTGCAGTCTATGATGGCAGGAACGGCACGAAGCGCCTGCACCTGTCGAAGATAGGAGATGTGCCCATACAGTACGACAGGCAGCTGCCCGACGGCAGGATGAAGACCTGCACCGTTAAGAGGGAAGGAGACAGGTGGTATGCTGTGCTCACAGTCGATGTCGCAGACATTCCCATGTTTGCTGTCGCCAGACCGTACAATCCGGTCGGCGTAGACCTGGGATTGGGCAGCATTGCAGCGATGTCCACTGGAAAAACAGTGAGAGCACCGAAGTTCTTCCGTCGCTCAGAAAGGAGCCTCAGGCGTGCACAGAGGAAGCTGTCGCGCAAGGTGAAGGGCTCTAACAGGTGGAAAAGGCAGAAGGTTGTTGTGGGGAGATGCCATGCAAAGGTGAAGGGGCAGCGCAGGGACTTCGCGCACAAGCTCACAACGGGATGGGCAAATGCCCATGACCTCATCGCATTCGAGGACATGGACGTACGGCCGCTCGGCATGGGCATGCATGCCAAATCAATCCATGATGCCGGGTGGGGCATTCTCAGGCAGATGTGCGCATACAAGATGCAGCGAAGCGGCGGTGCATATGTTGAAGTGAAGACAGCAGGCACGACACAGGAATGCTCGAAATGTGGCAGGTCGGCAGATCCGCCGCTCACACTTGGGGACAGGTTTTATCGGTGCCTGTGCGGACATGCAGAGGACAGGGATGTGAATGCATCCAGAAACATCCTCCGCAGGGCACTTGAGGGAGTACGGCAGGGCATGCCGGAATTAACGCGTGTGGAGAGAGTCGCCAACACCTCCCCTAGTGGAAGGCGAGCGGTCTCGGTGAAGCGCGAACCGCCGGCGGCAAAGGAGGTCGCATTCTAATGCCGCCAGGAACCCCACGAATTTATTCGTGGGAGGATGTCAGATTCATTTATCCGGTCTTCTCACCCTGAATTTTCTGAAAAGGTACAGTGAAATGCCTATCGCCGTTACAAGTGGGAGGAGTATCGCCGGGAGGACTGCTTCAAACCCGGTGTACTGGACAAGATTGAACACTATCGGCTCAGCAGTTGAATTCGCGACCGAGACAAGATAGGTGCCTGGGACACCCGATGGGACCGCCAGCGTCGCGGTGAATGTGCCGTTCGCGCCCACGCTTGATGCAGCCTGGATAGGATTGCCGTTCCACAAAATGGTAACATCCCTGCCTGCAGTGAATCCGTAACCCGTCACAGTGACCCTGCTTCCCGCGCTTCCGCTGTGCGTGTTCAGGTATATTTCGGGCATGATGTTGAGCATGAACAGCGTGGCATTATTCCCTTCAAGGTCGTAGGCGCCGAGCGCAACCTGGCCCCCTGGAACAGCAGGTATGGTGATGTTGGCATAGAAAGTTCCATTTTCATTAGACTTGAATGTATCGGGTACAATAGTGTTTCCAACATACACTTTTATTCCAGTCAGCGGGTAGTAGAACCTGCCTGAAATCTGTACGGCAGCCCCCACATGCAAGCTTTCGGCGGAAGACAGAATCGTTGGTTTGACAACAAAAACAGTGACATTGGACAGCATCCCGTCCGTGGACGATGCCTGCATGCTGTACGTACCGGCAGTCATTTCAGGGACAACAAACGGTATCACCGCCGTCCCGTTGCCAAGGGTTCTCTCTGCAACGCCGGAGACCCTGCCCTGATAGAGCAGGTGAACTTCTGCCGATGGGGCAAACCCTTCAGCATAGGCGTAGACAGTGCTTCCCGGCGAAGCGCCATATTTTGACAGTACGACTGAGGAAGTGTTGAGCGTGAATGTTGTCTCGGCGCCTAATCCGCTCGAATTGGCATAGACGATGTGCGGGCCATAAGACAGCCCGGGGACCCTGACGATGACCATCGCCGTCCCTGACATCGATGCCCTTGCCGACATTGCCTGTCCACTCCCCCAGCTGACTGCCACTGTCGCCCGTGACGCAAAACCGGTCAATTTTGCAACTACGCTCTGGCCGACATGGCCCGAATCTGGAATCAGCTGAAGCGCCGGAGAGATAACAAGCGGAACCGTGGCCTGTATCGCCCCTGACATCCTGACAATGTATGTTCCGCTCGGCATGTCGGACAGCTGGAATTTGAATGTGAATGCTCCGTTCGCATCAGAGACGGCCTGACCTGCACTGGCAAATGACTGGTTTCCGACAATCGGGTATCCAACTTTCTGGTACTGCTGGAAATCCGCCCCGAACACTGTGACTTCGCCGGTGGCCGACTGGATGGATGGATAAATGAAAAGCTGGCCGCTACCTGCAGCTGAATCGGAGGCTATGCCTGCATACCTGACCTGGAACAGCTCGGAACCAGCGGCTCCCTCGAGCGTGAATGGTCCCGCACTGGCATTGCCGAGGGTCCTCACGCCTAGTGCGCTTACTGTTCCGTTGGCAGACACAACGTACTGCTGGTTCGAGCAGCTGATGTAACTCCCCGCGCTGTCAATGATGCCTGTGGTGTTGTTTCCAATGGCTGTTCCAGGCAAGAGGCCATGAATTGCATAGAAGACTATCTCTGTGCCGTATGTCGCCGGTGATGAAACCAATCCTGCCTCGGTGACGTTCAGCAACTGTCCAGCGGGCTGGGCATTGACTGCCGGCTGCGCCTGTCCGTATCCTGGATTCGGCGCCACCTGAGCACCCTGTGGCGCCTGCTGGAGGAGAAACGCACCCGGCAGAAGCAAAACAAGCGCCGCAATAAGTGCAGTTGCCGTCCTCCTCATACAAGAACCCTCCGTTGACGCATCAGCAAGAACGCCGGAGCTGTACGTTAATGCGGTGCATGGATGTTATCATTCATGCTGACTGAGTATCAATCGTGATAATGAGCCCTTTAAATATTAATGATTTGCCAGTGTAGCTGAATCAAAGGAAGGGAAAATCTCTGAGGGACCCGATAGTCGAGCACGAGGGCCGCAAGATAATCGCTGGTGAAGTCTACCTCGTGGAAGAAACAAAGCCATCGCTCTTTTTCGACATATTCTCAGAGGCAATGATCCAGGGGGTAAAGGGACTCCTCATGACAAGGGAATTTCCA
>JAKAVR010000005.1 GCA_021817225.1 Thermoplasmata archaeon | reverse complement strand
TTGAAAGCCTCTTCCCCTCCTCGTTGAGGAGGGCTCTGACGTGCAGTGCCATGCATGGCTGTATGTGCAATCAGGGATTCTAATGTTTCGGTGATGGCAGAAGTCGGTTATCGAATCACGGCACTAGGACTCCTGAACCCCGGACCGCGCGAAACAGTTTTAGCCATGATGCACCTCACATACAGAGGGAGTGGTCTAGTTTTGTCAGGCGATGTGACATCGGCCTTCAGCCGCGCACTCTCACTTTATATCAACTGCGTCGAATCAGGCGGCTTCGTGACGGAAGTCCATCTTACAGGCAAGCCAATGGGAAGGCGTTCATCCGGCGGCGCATCTTCCCGCATAGTTGACTACATGGACAGAGGGAAGGGAGATCTCAGGGACATCATTGTGAAAATGAGCGGAACAGAATTCCAGAAGGAGGTGTGGAATGAAATCAGACAAATTCCTCCAGGCCAGACACTTACCTATGGAGAGGTGGCGAAGCGTGTTGGCAGGCCCGGGGCGGCTAGGGCTGTGGGCACGGCAATGAAGTCCAATCACCTGGTATTGCTCGTCCCGTGCCACAGGGTAGTCTCTGCCACTGGCCTGGGAGGTTACTCGGCTCACGGCGGATTGAGGACAAAGCGCAGAATACTGGAGCTGGAGTCAATGCATAGCCTTGCGCGATTGACCCAGAGTCCGGACCGTGCGGAAAAATCGTGAAAGGGTTATATTGAAGCTTGACCCTGACGTACATATTCGGCATCAGCCGGACGGGTGGTATCTTGGAGATTTCAAGCAAATCATTCACACACGGTTCCAGAATACCTTCAAGACACACATGCGACGGGCTGGATGTGTCTCCGGAACTGCAGTGGACGGAGCCTTTGGACAACGCCCTGACATTTGCGCTTGTTGCGGATGACCCTGACGCTCCCGGAGGAACCTTCGTTCACTGGGTTGTTTACAACATAGGGGGAAACAGAAGGGTGCTCGAGGAGGGAAGATTGCCGGAAGAGTGCCTTCAGGGCGTCAACGACTTCGGCAATCTTGCATATTCCGGTCCATGCCCTCCGCGGGGCAAGCCGCATTCCTATCATTTCAAGCTTTATGCACTTTCGACAAAGCTCAACCTGAAGAAGGGCCCGACCAGGGTGGATGTGGAGAAGGCTATGCAGGGACATGTTATAGAGAGCACAGAGCTGGTTGGTCAGTACGGCAGATGACACGTGGGGAGGAACCAGCATACCGCCTGCGGCAGAGCTTTAATAATGCCCGTCCGATACTTTGTCCATGCCTCTCGTAAGCGTAGTAATGGGGAGCAAGAGCGATTTTGACACAATGAAGGATGCAGTGGACCTTCTTCGCTCCTTTGGCATAGAGACAGAATACAGCATTGTTTCTGCACACCGTACCCCCAATCTTATGTTCGAATACGCACAGAATGCGTCCGGCAGGGGGGTTGAGGTCATCATAGCAGGAGCAGGAGGGGCCGCGCATCTACCGGGCATGGTTGCTTCGCTGACAGAACTCCCCGTAATTGGCGTGCCAGTGCCTTCGAAACATCTCAACGGAATCGATTCGCTGCTGTCCATAGTGCAGATGCCCGTGGGTGTCCCGGTTGCCACCGTGGCAATAGGCAACGCAAGAAACGCAGCACTTATCGCCGTAAGGATACTGGCTGTCAAGGACAAGAAGATAAGAGCCAGGCTTGTCAGCTTCATGAAGAAGCAGACTGATGAAGTGCTGTCGACGGAACTTCCCTGAGTGCGACAGATCCGGTGTTGTTTTTGATGAATGTTGGAATCATCGGCTCCGGTCAGCTCGGCTGGATGACAATCATCGAGGGCAGGAAACTGCCAAACAACTACTACGTCCTGGACGAGTCGGCCGGCCCGGCTGCGAGAATTGCGGACGGTTACTTTGCTGTTGGCTCATACAGGGAATTCGTCGAGCGGTGCGATGTGATCACATACGAGTTCGAGCATGTGAACGAGCAGGCGCTCATGCATGCTTACCTATCCGGAAAGCTTCTTCCAGGAATGAAACCGATCGAACTGAAACGTGAAAGGATACTTGAAAAGGAGTACCTCAGGGATGAAGGATTTCCGGTTGCAGATTTCTATGTTGCGAAGGACGCCGCTGAGGCCAGGAAGCTCGCAACCAGTTTTGAAAGCGCAGTCATCAAGTCATCCAGGGGAGGATATGACGGCAAGGGCCAGTTCTACACAGACAGGTCGACTGCCGATAAACTCGATCTTGGTATGAAGGGGAGGTTTGTCGTGGAGGAGCGGATTGATTTCGAGGCGGAAGCCTCAATCATAGCATCGCGCGGCCCTGACGGAACATTCAGGGCCCACAGGCCATCATTCAACCTGAACAAGAAGGGGATGCTCTTCTACAACATGGCGCCCTACAGGGATTTCGGCATGAGGAAAATCGCTTCGTCCCTGCTCGAGAGGCTCGGATACGTGGGCGTGATGGGCATCGAATTCTTCATAAGGGACGGAAAGGCGATGATAAACGAGATTGCGCCGAGAGTCCATAACACTGGACACCATACGCTGCACGGTTCCTCAATTTCCCAGTTTGAACAGCATGTGAGGGCCATAACAGGCCTGCCCGTACCCGAGCCGGAGCTGTTCGTGCCCAGCGGAGTGCTCAACATCATTGGTGTGCGCATAGACAGGGAGATGGAGGAAAGAATCCTGTCCGTCCCTGGAACGACTCTATACTGGTACGGGAAGGAGGGAATCAGGCGCAGGAGAAAGGTCGGGCATGTGAACATAATGGCCAAAACAACGGGCTCGCTGAAAAAGAAGATGGAAGAGCTGACGGAAACGGTTTATGCAGGCAGGCCAGAGGACTACCTCTGAGCGCTCCTTTTCAGTGCAATCAGTTTCTCCAATCCTTCAGGGCCGTTGCCTCCAGACGCGCGCCTCAGCCTGTTCATGACGGCAAGCCCGATGCCTTTCTCATCTATACCCTCCGCAAGTATGAAATCAACACGGCTCCTGTCCAGCTGCCTCATCGCGGAGAAAAGACTCTTCGCTATCCTTTCGGGCTCCTTACTGCTTCCAAGCCTTACGACAACTCCCTTCCTTAATCTTGCCTCATCGGTGACAAGCATGGCAACTGTAAAGCCGGAAGACAGCAGCCTGTCCCTTGCCTCTGCAATCGAAGGGCCTGAAGTCTGTCCCTTTTCGAAAAGAACCACGCTTGAGTGAACAGGGGAATAGTGCCTGTACTTCATGCCCGGAGAGGGCGCCCTTCCCCTGAACTTCCCGCGGCCGCTGGCGGCCGGATGAATATCGATGCTGCCAATCACCCTTTCAATTTCCTCAACCGGCAGACCTCCCGGACGGAGAAGAAGAGGTATTTTCCTCGTCATGTCCACGACTGTTGACTCCACACCAATTCTGCATTTTCCGCCGTCGATGATGAAGTCCACCCTGCCATCGAGTTCGGCTACTGCTTCGCTGAATGTCGTTATGCTTGGCCTGCCGCTCAGATTGGCGCTCGGTGCGGCGACTGGCGTGCCTGCAGCCTTTATGAGTGAAAGAGCCACGCTGTTTGCCGGCATCCTCACAGAAACATTCCCCAGTCCACCGGTGACTGCCTTCGGAACAGCTTCACTTTTCTTCATTACTAGCGTTAGCGGACCCGGCCAGAAAGCTTCCATAAGAATTCTTGCTGTTTCGGGTACCTCCGAAACAAGAAGCTGGACATCACCGATACGCGCGACGTGGACAATGACCGGGTTGTCAGGGGGTCTGCCCTTGATCCTGAAAATGCTCCTTACCGCATCTTCGTCGAGAGCATCGCCGCCCATGCCGTAGACCGTTTCGGTGGGAAAAACAACGATGCGTCCCTTGCTGATTGCCTCGCCGGCAGCCCTGATTTTATTCGCCGGCAATCCGCCCTTTGTTCTGCGAACAAGGATTGTCAACGTCCCGCTTCCACGAGTCGAAATAGAAATAGGTAAAAGTTAAAGTGTTTGTCGTCCAGGCGGTTCAAAGCAGCTGGTGCAGCATAATCATCACTGCTATGAAGAGGATGGAGACGGTGTTTACCACCTTAATCAGCGGATTGATCGCTGGGCCGGCGGTGTCCTTTGTCGCGTCTCCTACCGTGTCGCCCACAATTGCCGCTTTGTGCGCCTCCGAGCCCTTTCCGCCGTATTCGCCTGCCTCTATGAGCTTCTTGCCGTTGTCCCAGGCTGCCCCTCCAACGGTCATGAGTATGGCAAGCGCGAAACCGCTTATCACGACGCCTATAAGCAGGCCCGCCAGCGCCGTAGGTCCGAGCAGTATGCCTACGAGGATGGGCGAAAGCACAGCCACCAGTGCCGGCACCACAAGCTGCCTCAGTGCCTCCTTTGTGACGACATCGACGCACTTGCCGTAATCGGGTTTCTCCTGTCCGGCAAGTATGCCCGGATGCTCCTTGAACTGCCTCCTGACCTCAATCACAATGGACTGGGCAGCACGTCCAACCGCTCCCATCAGGAAGGAGGTGAAGAAGAACGGCAGTGTTGCGCCGATGAATAGGCCCGAAAGGACGAGAGGATCGTTTATCGCAAGATTCGTGTATCCCTGCCCTGAAATGTATGCATAGTATGCAGCGAAAAGCGCAAGTGCACCAAGGGCCGCTGAGCCAACCGCGTATCCTTTGGTTATGGCCTTTGTTGTGTTTCCCACCGCATCCAGTGGATCTGTTCTTGACCTGACCTCCTCCGGAAGGCCCGCCATCTCGGCGATCCCACCGGCGTTGTCCGTAATCGGACCAAAGGCGTCAACAGAGAGTATTATGCCCGTCATCGACAGCATCGCGGTGGCAGTAACTCCTATGCCGTAAAGGCCAAAGTCGGAGATACCGGGACCAACGGAACCGCCAGTGATGAAATAGGACAGGAGCACCGCACCCACAATTGTTAGGGTCTGCAGGAAGGATGACTGGAGTCCCCAGCCAAGGCCGGTAATGATAGTCGTTCCTGCCCCAGTGGTGGATGCCTTTGATATCGACTTTACGGGCCTGAAAGCAGTGTCGGTGTAGTAGTCCGTGACACCCATGACAAGACCGACAACAACAATCCCCAGTATTGCATCCACAAAGAACTTGTTAACATATTCTCCCGAAAATGTGAAAGATGCAGCAACATAGAACCCTGCAACCGCGATGATGCCGGTGGCAATGACGCCCTTGTAGAGAGCACCCATTATATTCTGCGACTTTCCGAGGCGGACAAAGAATATGCCCACTATCGATGCTATGATTGCCACTCCTGCTATGAGGAGCGGGAACATGACAGCGTTGCTGTGGAATGCCTGGACAACCGGAGTGAGCGTTCCGCCAAGAACCATTGCGGCCACTATTGTGACCACATATGACTCAAAAACATCGGCTCCCATGCCTGCGCAGTCACCGACATTGTCCCCTACATTGTCTGCTATGACAGCCGGGTTCCTTGGGTCGTCTTCCGGTATTCCTACCTCCACCTTGCCTATCAGGTCAGCTCCCACATCTGCACCCTTTGTGTATATGCCACCCCCGACTCTTGCGAAGAGACTGACGAGTGACGCCCCGAACATGTAACCCAGCATGTTCTCGGGATTGCCTCCGTAGAAGATGAGAAGCAGGACCAGTCCCAGGACTGCAAATCCGACGACCGTAATGCCCGTGACACTTCCTCCCCTGAAGGCCACAGAAAGCCCGTGCTTGAGCGATTTCTTTGCGGCCTGGGCGGTGCGGACGTTTGCACGTATGGCAACATTCATGCTGATGTAGCCAGCTATCGCCGAACTGGCCGCCCCAATTGCGAAGCCTATTGCCTCCTTCCAACCTGGCTGAGACCCAAGCTTCGGCACGAGTGCGATCAGAATTGTCAGAATTGTGGCAGCTATTGCCACGGTGGTGTACTGCCTATTCAGGAATGCTCTGGATCCAGACTGGATGGCCCTGGCGATTTCAATCATCTTCGGCTCGCCTTCATCCATCCGCAATATCAGGAGTGTCTGTATCACGGCATAAAGCAGCGCTATGACTGCCGCAATAATCACGAATATTTCCAAAGTCGACATGAGAAAGTTCCCGTTTCGATGAAAAACTGCTCCGATATAATGTTTTCTTACGGGCAGTACTCGGCATCAATTCGCGGACAAGACTGGTCTATGTCCCGGGCGGCGCTGGAGGTGACATGTCCGCGGGAGGGACTCTGATGCTCAGTACCTGCCTGAAGTTGCAGGCTGCTGTTTGTACATTTAAATACAAGTTCGATTCTTCCAATTATGGTCAGAGGCTGTTGCGACAAGGAAGCTTGCTTGACCTTCTCAACAGGAGAGATTGATTAATGTATCACGCCGTTTCAAGAAAGAGCGTTGTAAGGGTTCCCCCCGACAGGCTGGGTGAGGGATATAATGAAGTTGTTTCTCAACTCGCTCGCAGCTCCCTGGAGGGTAGGCTCGACAGCGAGGGAAACATGGTCGTCATGGTTTACAACGTGGAACTTGACGGCAACGGCAGGGTAGTGCACGGCGACGGCGGTGTGTTTCAGTCGATCGCATACGATGCACTCCTCTATGCGCCAGTGGTGCAGGAAGTTGTTGACGGCCATGTCGTGGATGTCATCGAGTTTGGCGCTTTCATCAGGTTCGGGCCATTCGACGGCCTGCTCCATATAAGCCAGATTATGGATGACAAGCTTGACGTCGATGAGGGCGGCAAGAGGATAGTTGGGAAGGACACGAAGAGAGACCTGAAGGTAGGGGACAAAATCAGGGCCAGGATAATATCTGCGAGCCTGAACGAGAAGAGTCCCAAGGACAGCAGGATCGGGCTGACTACGAGGCAGCCCGGCCTCGGCAAGTTCGAATGGATCGAGGAAGACAGAAGCAGGAGGTCAAAGAAGGAGAAGGACGAAGTCGTCGCCTGAAGGTGTTAACATGGTAATCAAGCAGCTCAAGGCATGTAAGAATTGCAGTTATATTTCGGAGTCTGATCAGTGCCCCCTCTGCGGGAGCCAGACATCAAAGGAATTTCAAGGTTACCTGATTATTGTAGACCACACTAAATCCGCCATAGCGAAACAGATGGGTATTGATGTCAACGGAAAGTACGCCCTCAGAGTCAGGTAGATTCACTGTCGAGGGTGATCTGTTTCTTCCTGAGGAGCTCAGGAGTGAGCTGTCCAGACAGTATTCAGGCCTGATTGAAAAGTCGGACCTGTCCACTCTGGCAAGACGGTATCCCATTGTGGCGGTGGGAGACATGGTCTGCCACACGTTCATATCGGCAGGCGTTGTGCCCAAGATCATAGTCTTCGACCTGAAGACGCAGCGTGGGGATATTCCACCTGAATGGATTGACGAGTTCATGTCGGTGCCAGGTGCACAGCTCAAGGTCAGGAGCCCCCCTGCCGTGCTTTCGAAGGAACTCTGGGACACTCTTGTGATGGCCTGGAATTTTCCCGGAACTTCAAAGATACAGGTGGAAGGCGAAGAGGACCTTGCAGGACTCGCATGCATCTATCTCATGAAGGGCGCAATAATAGTGTATGGACTGCCAGGCAGGGGCATGACGGGAATTGTCTCGGGCCAGCAGTCCATGGCTGTGGCACTGGGGATACTCAAGAGGATGAGGCCGGTATCGCCCTGACGGAATGACAGGTAACAGGGGGAGATTTTAAATGCTAGTTCATTCTAGCTTCAAAGAGCACATTCAAGTGAGACTAATGGACATAGAAATTTCATCGAGAAAGGACAACAGACTCCTGAAACGTACCGAGCTTGAAGTTACAGTGAAGCATTCGAATTCTCCCACGCCGAAGAGGGAGGAGGTAAGGGAAGCAATTGCCAAGTCCCTTGGAGTCAGCAAGGAAGGTGTGGTGGTGGACAACATGAAGAGTTCCTTCGGGAGCCACGAGACATATGTTTTCGCCAAGGCTTATGCTGACAAGGAAACAGCGCTCAGGTCAGAGAACAAGCACATACTGGTCAGGAACAAGCTCGCTGAGAAGGGAGCGGCTGCTGCAAAACAGCCTGCCAAGAAGCAGGAAGCGAAGTGATTATAATGGCAAAGAGCTCATTCTACGAGGTCAAGGAAGGAAAGCTCAACAGGACAAGGAGGACCTGCCCCAAATGCGGTCCGGGTGTGTTTCTGGCGAAGCACAGGGACAGACTCTCCTGCGGCAAGTGCGGCTATGCCGAGTTTGACAAGAAAAACTGATTCCACTTGACATATTTTTATAAGCATCCCACGAATGCCCATGGTGCGGGCCTGTAGTGTAGTTTGGATATCACAGGGGCCTCCGGTTGATATCAGGAGAAAGCCCCTGACTCGGGTTCAAAAAAGAGCATCTTTGAAATTCCCGACAGGCCCGTCTTCTTGAGTCACGGGTCGGACAACCAGTTTTTCCCGGCGCAAAGCTATTGTAATTGCCCTGACATGACATAACAGGATGCTGAGGCTCAAGGGTGATCCGCTTTCTGGCGGCCCGATCAGGGGTTACATCAACCTGACGCAGATGGAGAATCAGGCATATTCCGGTTCCGGAGGCATGACACATGTGTCCGGAAGTGAAGATCATCTGTCAAACAGTGTTTATGTTATGAAGGGCAGTCCGCCTCCGGAGGTGCTTTCCACACTTGCGGAAGGAACATCCAGGTTCTCCGAATGCGGATTCATTTTTGAGAAGCCTTCCCGCGGGCTCGCGAATTTGCTGTCCGAGCGGAGCGCTTCAGCGGTGGCAGGCATCCCGTCCGACTACTTCAGAGCCGGGGATCCGGTGTCCATCAACGGCGCGGATGGAACCGTGGAGGTTGACAATATATGCGCGCGGGAGGTGGTTTCGTGCCTGGTCCAGTCAGGGGGCAAGACGCTTATACTGAAGAGGAGTGAATCGGTAGGCTCATGGCAGGGAAAATGGGCGGCAGTCAGCGGCTACATAGAAGAGGGGGAGACGCCAACCGACACTGCGTTCAAGGAAATGAAAGAGGAACTGTCGGTCGAACGGCCAAAACTTGTCCGCCGCGGTTCACCCATTGTGACAAGGAAGGAGGGAATTGTGTGGGTTTCACATCCATTCCTGTTTGCGCTGGACGACAGTGACAGCGACATAAAGATTGACTGGGAGCACGCCGACTTCAGGTGGATAACACTCGACGAGCTTCCCGGGTTCGACACCGTTCCGGGCCTGGGCAGGATGCTTTCAGCACTCGGGCTGTCATGATGGCCAGACAGCTCAGAACACGTTGTCAACTTCCTTTCTTATCAGCCCGAGTTCGTTGGATGAAAGCGTCTCCGGATTCAGCGATATGAGGAGGATTGAACCGCTCTTGGCCGAGAGATCCCTCAGGTGCTGGATGAGCCTGACAACCGTCTGGAAACCGTTGTTTGAAATCAGGTACTCAATTCCGTCGATGAGCACTATGCCCGCCGATGCCTTGAAGAAATCGCTGATCTGCAGCGAAATCTTTTCGAGGTCATTGGGCTTGATGGAGTTCTTGTCACTCACGGAGGAAAGCCACACGATAGTTGCTCCCTCCAGCCCGTATTTCTTGCTCAGCTTTTCAGGGAACTCCCTGGCCAGGCACAGGCCCGCCATGCCGCTCTGCATTGCTGATGAGAAAAGGGCAAATCCCTTTTCGGGCTTTTCCTCGAAGACAGCATAAGTGCCCCCGGAATCCATAACGATGGAGTCGCTCTTCTCACCTTCTTCTGCGGAGCTGGCTTCCGCTGGTGCCTCCCCCTTCTCCCTGTGTCTTGTAAGAGCAATAACAAGCCTGTTCTGGTCAATCTTCCACGACTCGCTTATGTCGCCTGTGGCCTCATCGCTTATGTTCAGTTCGGAGACCCTGCATTCGCTCTGGATTGTCTGCTTCCATTCGAGGACCGATTCCAGAAGTGCGCCGCTGGCGGTGATGCTTGCCGTCACGAGCTCGTCCACTTTCAGGCCGAGGTCCTTCCTCATCTTCTGGACCCGCCTCATTACCTCCCTGGCAAGGGACTCCAGCTCCAGTTCCCTGTTCATGTTGAAATCAATATAGACTGTTCCGCCGCTGAAATCGACCTGCGCGACGTTCTTCGGGAGCGTGTGGCTGAAGGAGACCATGTTCTCCTCTATCCTGATTATCTGCCCCTCAACCCCGAGGGTGTATGAGCCCTGCTTTATGCCCTCGATTATCTCTGCTGCCGGCCTTGCCTTGAGCAGCAGCGCGATCTTGCCTGACCATTGCCTGTAAACCTTGCCGATCGCGTTTGGATTGGGAACAACTGTAAGCACAAGTTCCTCCCACTCCTGTCCCACTGGCAGCAGTTTGCTTGACTTTGAATTGCACTGCTTCTCTATTATGTCGAGCATCCTGCCGATGGAACGCCTGGAAGTATCATCCTTTGGCTTGATCACTATGCGCTGGAGGGGCCACCTGAGCTTCATTCCGGTCTCCTGCCTCGACTTGAGTATTGTCTCAGTTATTTCCCTGGCAAGAGACATGTCCGTCTCCAGCTTCTGATCAACAAGCGACTCGTTCGCAAGAGGCCAGCTCGCCACATGCACAGAGATGCTGTCGGGATTCATAGCCCTGTAAATCTCGTCAGATACATAGGGCACAACTGGCGCCATGAGCTTTGTAAGCTCGGTGAGCACATGGTGAAGAACGACATAGGTCGCCTCCTTCTCAGGGTCGGGACCCTCCGTCCAGGTCCTTCCACGGACAAGCTTGACGTACCATCTGGACAGGTCGTCCACTATGAATTTTTCAACCGCCCTGCAGTACTTGTGGAGTTCGAGCTTGTCGACAAAGGCTGTGCATTGTGCTATTGTCCCCTGGAGGGTGGAGAGCAACCACCTGTCCTCCAGCTTGATTTCCTTCGAAAATGTCTTCCACTGCACCTTCTTCGGGACGAAGGAGTCCAGTTCCATATATGTGGAGGCGAAGTTGTAAACGTTCCAGAGTATGTTGATCATCCTCTGGGCGTTCCTCGGGCCATCCGGCTGGAATGAAAGATCCTCCCACGGGGCCCTGGAGCTTACAAGGTAGAATCTGAGGGAGTCGGCCCCCTCTTTTGAAATCACTTCCATCGGGTCTACGACATTCCCAAGGCTCTTGTGCATCGGCCGCCCCCTGGCATCGTTTACCCAGCCATGCAGCATTGCAGACTCGAATGGGGACTTGTCGAAAAGCATTATGGACGTGGTGAGCTGCGAATTGAACCACCCCCTCGTCTGGTCCCCGGCCTCCACTATCCACTTTGCCGGCCACCACTTGTCAAATTCGTCCTTTTTTGAGGTGTAATGCAGGGAGGCCCATGAGCAAATGCCCGAATCCACCCAGACGTCAAGGACGTCCGGTATCCTCCTCATCTCGCCGCCGCACTTCCCGCATTTGAATGTCACATTGTCGATGGCTGGCCTGTGGAGGTCCATGCCGTCGATATACCCTTCTCCCTTTCCCAGTTCGGATATCGATCCGACTATCCTTGTCTCATTGCAGGATGAGCACCGCCAGACCGGCATCGGTGTGCCCCAGAAACGCTGCCTGGAGATGCACCAGTCCTTCAGATTCCTGGCCCACTCGGCCTGCCTGGCCGAGCCAGCCCAGTCCGGTATCCAGTTTATGCCGTTTATTACCTCTATCATCCTGTCCTTCAGGCCGGTCGCCCTGATGTACCACTGGTTCGTCGATCTGTATATAAGGGGCGTCTTGCACCTCCAGCATGCACCGTACCTGTGCTCCACGGTGCCGCTGTGGTACAGCAGTTCACGCTTCCGCAGTTCCTCAAGTATAATGTCATTGGCCTGTGTGACCTTCCTGCCCTCTATCTCGTTTCCTGCCCCCTGGACGAATGTCCCGTCGTCGGCAATCGGGGAGTAGATTGACAGCCCGTACTTCGTCCCGAGGTCAAAGTCTTCCGGGCCATGGCCCGGCGCAGTATGCACAAGCCCGGTGTACTCTGTTTCGACCGTTTCCGAGGGTATTACCTTCCAGGACCATTCGCCCGCCGCCCCCTTCTGGCAGAAACCCTCCAGCGGATAGGAATATTCCGTACCCACCAGCTCACTGCCTTTCATGGAACGGATGACTTCGTACTCTTCCTGGCCGGTCAGCGCGCCAATCTCTTCCGCCTTTTCCTCCAGCAGGTACAGCTGCTGGGGCTTGCTTCCCGCTTTCCTGAATTCGACCAGCGCATAATCCTTGTTGGGATGAACAGCCACCGCCATGTTCGCCGGGATTGTCCATGGTGTGGTTGTCCAGATGAGCAGAAACTCATCCCTTCCCTTCACCTTCAGCTTCAAATAGATGCTCGGGTCCTTTTTCTCAATATACTCTATTTCTGCTTCGGCCAGCGCAGTGCCGCACCTGTAGCACCACTGGGTGCTCCTTTCCCCCTCAAAGAGAAGCCCTTTGTCACTGGCGGTCTTGATCATTGACCATGCCGCCTCGGTAAATTCCGGCTTGATCGTCATGTACGGTGAGCTCCAGTCCATCCAGACACCCAGCCTGGTGAACTGGCCAGTCATGTTGTTGAGGTAGGTGAGTGCAAACTTCTTGCACTCCTGGACAAACTTATCTATGCCCACTTTCTCGACTATGTCCTTCTTCGACTTGAGATTGAACGACTTCTCGACCTGGACCTCTATTGGGAGACCGTGCATGTCCCACCCCGGCTGGTCCCTGACGTTGTATCCGTTCATGCGCCAGTATCTTATCCTGAAATCCTTGATCAGCTTGTTCAGCGCGGTGCCGACATGAATGTCGCCCGAGGTGTATGGTGGGCCGTCCAGGAAGAAAACCCGTTCCCCGTCCGAGCGGAGGCTCTTCAGCCTCATGTAGACATCATTCTTTGTCCAGTATTCAGAAACCTGCTTCTCCACGACCCGCGGGTCGTAGTTACCGTCTGCTTTCTTTATCATCGAAGGCACCGCTGGCTGTCTGGTAGACAGATATTGTATTTAAAAACAGGTAGCTGAATTGCCTTCGGTGATTCCCTATGCTCAGTTCCAGCTGTCCAGCGACTGCTGTGTGCTTACGCTGGAGTTTTTCAGCTGGGCCAGCGTCTCTTCTACATTTTCCTTTGAGAATTCATGCTCCTCGCAGAGGAATTCGACAAGTGCATGCTCATCCGGCTTCTTCCATGTAAGCTGGTATTCGGACACAAATTCGGCATTCAGGAATGTCTGTCTTACCTGCAAGAGAGTATCGGTGCCAAGCGTTTCAATATAAGGGGTGGACTCAATCCGTCCGTTCCTCTTTACTGCTGCCAGCCCCTTCTTTGCCCCTATGCCCTTAACACCCTCGTTGAAGTCCGTGCCCACAAGTATTGCAATATCCACCAGCTGCTCACGGCTTATGCCGAGTCGTTTCAGGTTAGGCTCAAGCTCAAGCATTTCTATCTCCACCTCCCTGAACTCCCTCCTGCCCGGCATCTTCCTTCTTCCTGAAAGGCTAAGGTTTCTGACCAGCCTTGGCGCTCCGTAAAGGAGTGAATCAAAATCTTGGGACGCCACAGCCCAGACATCTCCCCTGCTCGCCATCTGGCTTGCCTGCGCTTCCCCGTCGGCCGGAGCGGTCATGTACGGAATGCCGAGAAGTTCCAGCATTCTCATGGATTCGACTATCATCTCCTCCGTGAGCCTCGTTGTCTGCATTGCGTAGCTGTACGCCTTGGCCATATCCTGGCGCTCCACAGCCTCCCTGTACTTTTCTTCCGCCCGGACCTTGACCTGTTTTCTCTTTTCCAGAGTGGCACTCTTCAGCCTGCTGGGTATCCCGTCGAAAACGTAGAAGGGTCTTATGCCCGCACCAAGGAGCCGGGCGTTTCTGTGGAGCAGGCCTATAAGATGGGATGTTGGCCTGCCGTTGGAATCTGAAAGAGGTCTACCGTCTGGCTGTCTTATTGCTGAAACAAACTGGTATATCGTATTGTATGCATCTACGGCCAGCCTTGTTCCCTTCAGCTCTTCAAGCCCTATTGCCTTTTTTTCCAGGATCCCTGCGATGTCGACGCCCACCAGGCATCACATCAGCTGGACCCTGTCCGCCTGGGCATGAAAGTGAACAAGACCGTTAGCACATATGTAAGCAGTAGAATGACAAGAAAGATGTTTACCTTGAAATAAAGGAAAAGACCGAAAACTGCACCCGGAATGATGACGCCCAGAAGCAGGAACCAGAACGAAGGACTTCTCATGTCAACCCTTCCCATTGTTTCACATAATCTCCGTACTTAAGTCTTGTCCTGCCCTACAGGTACCCTGATTTCTGGAGCAGCATCAGGTCTTCGGTGCTGAGCTTTTCGCCCTTCTTGAACTTCTCGAAGACTTCCTCCGCATCCTTGGCCACTTTTTCGGCGTCCTCTGCCCCGTGAGGCCTTCTCTGCTTCTGCCTTATGCCGTATAGCAGCTTGTCAAAGTCGTGAACCTGGTGAATTGCATCTATGTGCTTCCTATGCTCTTCGTCAGCCAGAAGCTTGCTTTCGACGAATTTTGCCTGTGCCTCGTCTGCATCTTTTCTGATGCGATCTGCATTGTCGTAGAGGTCCATCATCGCATCGTGTTCCTTTTGGGCTGACTCCGCAAGCTCGGACACAAGTTTGTGGAACCCTTCCGCCTTTTCTTTCGCCTCATTGACATTTTTCAGCAGCTCGGAATACTGCTTGTTTGACTTGAGCGAATCTTCCCTCTTCCTGATCTCCTGCTGGAGCTTCGACATCTGCTCCACTATCTCCTTCTCCTTGTCCGGAGTCAGGACGGATGTCATCTGCTTGAATTCAAGTGACTTCAGATCTCTTTTAAGCTTGGAGGGCGGAGCACCGGTCTTGGGTGTTATTGACCTGCGTAGCTCCACCAGTTCAGCAGCCTTGTCAGTGTATGCCTTGTTCCAGATTTCCCGCTGATCCTTGGCTTCCCTGACCTTTTCATTCAGCTCGTCACGTCTTCTCTTGTGATTGCCGGCTTCTTCTATCAGTTTTCTTACTTCTGAATTGAGCCTGTCTCTCTGGTCGGCGAACTGTCTTGTCCTCTCGTTCAGTTCGTCCCTGTTTCTTCGATGCTTCTCGGCCTCAATGTTCAGCAAATCTCTCTTTTGTTCAATTTCATCTACAGAAATTTCTCCTGCTTCCAATAATCCACTTCCATGGCTCTTAAGGCACGAATGACGTGTAATATGGCTGTATAAATAAGCATTACTAAACCAGTTGGCCCATATATATGCTCATGCAGCTCAGCTTTTCGTCCTGTCCAGCTCCTCGGCCCTCTTCAGGTACTGGGCAGATTCAATTTCATGAGCCCGCTGCTTCTGCATGAAGTCTACCGACTTCCTCTTCATCTTGGAGGCGCGTTCAGCCATTGATGCGGCTCGTGCCTGCATCTGATTGGCCTGCCTGGTGAGTTTTGCTTCCTCGTGTTGAAGCTTGCTCATCTGCATCTCCGTGTCCGACCCCTGCGAGGCTGTGTTTGTGGTGTCCAGCTTCTTCTGGAACTCCACTGCTCCCTTCCCCTTGGTTTTTGCTTTCTCAAGAATGGCGGCGGACTCCTGGCGCAGCTTGTTCGCCTTGTGTAGCAGCGTAGCCGCCTTTTCGTCCGATTTCTTTGCCTTTACGAGGTAGCCGCTCGCTTTGGCACGGTGGCGCAAACCCTTTTTTCTGAGTTTTGCAATCTGTTTCGACACTTCGGCGGTATGTCTCGCTTTCGAAAGTGCATACATGCCATCCTCAGTTGAAACCACTTCTTCGTTTGAGGTTGGCCCTTCCGTGTCAGGCTCGTTTCTTAGCTCCTGCTTTGATGTATCCCCCGGCATCATCTATTTCACTTGATGGTACTGGCGATGGGATACATAAATAAAACTCTTCATGGTGCCGACGGGAATTCGGACCGTCCTCATGTGAGGGCAGGCGAATCGGTGACTGCACGCTCATCAGGGCTCATGATGTGTCCGGCGCCATGTCATTGTCGAGCATCCAGTTGAGAATTGTTGCACACTGGTCAGACTGCAGGCTGGTGCGTGAAATTGAAATGCGCCCCGTCACGGCCTTCGGGAGTATCGATTCCTCATCCCTCGACAAATCCCTGCTGTCTCCGATTATGAAGAGAGCAGGGAGGCAGAGCCTTGGGCTTCTCTCTCCATCTTCCTTGAGATAATAGGTGGTGCATCCTTCGGAGAGCATGCCGGCAAGCGGTCCCAGGCCCTTATGTGAAAAATATATGCCTGGACTCGATTCCCCTTCGTCCTGAATTCTCGCCTTCACTAAAGCATTCCTAAGCAGGGCCGACGTACTTCGCTCGTCCGGGTTGAGGTGCTTCACGCGGCTGCCTGAAACGACCACTGTTATGCCTTCTGCCCCATCGCCTGAGAAATAGATCGAAACTGATGCGTCCCGTCTTATCGCATTTGAGATAAGAAGTGATGACCCGATGCACCTTGCCAAGACATCCACCCTTCCCCCGCTTCCGGGCAGATCGTTGAGATTGAAATCGCCGTTTGTCGGCGTCCTGTGGGAGACGAAAAGAAAACGTCTTCTGCCAAGATTCTCCGCTTCAATCATCATTGGCCTTTTGGTCCTTCATCTGCTTCATAAGCTGCCTTCTTATCTGCCTGTTGCCCATGAACCCCTTGACCGCCTTCCGCGACAGGTTATACTGCTTCAGCAGCTCCCTGACATCCCTCTGCTCCACTCCTGCGCCTCTTGACACCCTGAGAACGCGGCTGGACTTGATTATCTTGGGATTGTCCAGCTCCTCGTCCGTCATGGAATCCATTATCACGTGGAACCTGGCAAGCTTCCGCTGCAGCTCCTCCGGGTCGACATCCTTCCGCATGCCCGGAAAACCAGGAAGCATCGACATTATTCTCTTAAGAGGGCCGACATCTGCAAGCATCTCCATCTGCTCGTACATTTCCCTCAGTGTGAAGTGGCCGCTCATTATCTTCCTGGCAGTCTCCTCCGCCTTCTTCTCGTCGATCGATTCCCTCATTCTTTCAAGGAGTGTGTGCAGGTCCCCCATACCAAGCAGTCTTGAAATGAATCTTTCAGGGTTGAATGTCTCCAGGTCCTCGAGATGTTCACCGGTTCCAATGAATATTATCGGAGCGCCTGTGTGGCCGACAGCACTGAGTGCCCCGCCTCCCTTGGCGGTTCCGTCCAGCTTGGTCAGTATGACGCCGTTGACATTAACTGCTTCATGAAACGCCTTGGCCTGGGCACCTGCCTGCTGCCCGACAGATGCGTCCAGCACCAGTATCCTCTGGTCTGGCTTTGCTACACGTTCTGCATGTTTGACTTCATCGATGAGGTCCTGCTCCAGCGAATGCCTGCCGCTCGTGTCTATGATCTTGACATCGGTGCTCTCGAAGTGCTTCATGCCATCCCTGACTATCTTCACCGCGTCCTTTTCACCCCGTATTCCAAAAACAGGCACCTTGATATCCTGTCCTATCTGGAGCAGCTGGTCAAAAGCCGCGGGCCTGTGGACATCTGCTGCAATGAGCCCGACTGTTAGTCCTCTCTTGGAAAGGTACCGGGCAAGTTTGCCGGCAGTGGTTGTCTTGCCCTGACCGTAGAGGCCAACGAGCATAATCGACTGCTTCTCCTTCTTCAGCGCCCCGGCTTCACCGAGCAGCGCGGTCAGCTCCTCATAAATTATCTTGATTATGTGTTCCTTGAGGCTGGCACCGGCCGGAATCTTCTCGTTCTTCGCACGATCTTCCACCTTCTTCGACAGCTGAAGAACCATGTTGACATTGACATCTGCCTGCAGGAGCGCGCGCTGAATATCCCTGGTTATTTCCTTGACCAGTTTCTCGTCAACATTTGCCGAACCACTGATCTTCTTGAGCACAGACCTCAGCGATTCGCCCAGCCCTTCGAGAACCATCTTTCAAACCCGCTAGTTCAAAAACGCATACTCTATTTGAAGTTTATAATCACAGGAACGCTGTGTAACCAACATCACAAATAAACGCAGTTTAGAAAGGGATGGGCTAGTTTTGTCAGAAGGGATGGGATGCACTCTAACAACCAGCCCAAGACCCTAATCCTAAAGATAGGAGGTCTAGTATTAAAACATTTCCTAGAATGATGCTGGCTCACGAATTTCGTTCTCAGCAGCAGCTCGTGGGACGCTCAATTGACTGCTTGTTGTCTGACTGGACGGCAAGGAATCTCAACCGGGCTTGGGCGAAGATTGAAGACGGCTCGTGGAATTGTTGGGCGGTCCCATTTTGCCCTTCTTTTCGAAGCCTGTCGTTATTATGATTCTGCCCCATTCCCGTATCGGCAGCAGTTCATGGACCACAGGGGACCGATCTTGTCCTTTCCCTCATTCACATGGACAGGGTGCTGACACATGTGCACAGATATAACCGGGGCTGCCTTTTGCCTGTCGGTGGCCGGTTAACGAACCGATTTCAGGGTCCTGTGATGGGATATCTGAAGAGCATATCGAACAGCCGAATGTGTAATCTCCTGTTCACCAATTCCGATTCCTTCTGTGAAACCTTAAATATCTGTTCAAGTTTTAATGTGATTGTCAAACTTTTTTTGCTATTGTTCAGAGGTTGACTGATGGACATATCAGATTTGAAAAAGGGAACAACAACAATCGGCATGGCGTGCAAGGACGGAACAGTGCTTGCGTCGGAAACGAGATCAACCATGGGAAATATGATTGCCCACAAGCATGCGGACAAGATCTACAAGCTTGACGACAGTCTTGGCATGACCACCGCTGGCCTGGTTGGAGACGATCAGGCTCTTGCAAGGTACATCAAGGCCGAGGTAGAGCTGCACAGGCTGAAGACCGGCTCCTTCATGACTGTCAGGTCTGCTGCATCACTTACCGCATCCATACTCCAGTCGAACAGGTTTACACCATTCTATGTGGGACTCATAGTAGGCGGGGTTGATGGCAACCAGCCCTCTGTATACGGGCTTGACGCAGCAGGCGGGATGACGTCCGACAAGTATGTGTCGATTGGATCTGGCTCGCCTTTCGCGCTGGGTGTCATTGAAGACCATTTTGAAGAAGGCCTCACAGTCGCCGAAGCAAGCGACATTGCAATCAGGGCACTTCATTCCGCTATGGAAAGAGACTCGGCAAGCGGTGGAAAAGCAGTGGTTGTCAACATAACAAGCAAGGGCTACGTGAAGCTTGAAGAGAAGGAGATAGAGCGAAGATGGGCAAAAATACTGAAAACCGCTTAATCAAACACTTTCACATCAGGCAAGACTAGGCGTAGGAATTTTACGTTGTTTGTCAAATTAGCTCAATAATTCGAGGAGTCAAGACTAATGGCCATCGAGAAGACAGTTGATGAAATAAAAGACATAGTACGGAAAACGATACCCAGCGATATAGAAGTCACCAATATCGACTTCGAGGCTTCTGTCGTTGTTGTTTATATCAAGAACTTCGAAACATACTCTCAGAACACCGACATAGTGAGGCAGCTGGCCCAGGTGCTGCGGAGACGCGTCGACATAAGACCCGATCCTTCGCTCCTTGCACCAGAGGAATCGGCTGAGAAGAAGATAAGGGAAATCATACCGGCGGAGGCGCAGGTTGTCGACATCTTCTTCGACGAAGAAACAGGTGAAGTCATAATAGAGGCGCTCAGCCCGGGAGCTGTCATTGGGAAGCAGGGCGCCGTGCTCAACGAGATAAAAAAGGAGATAGGGTGGGCCCCGAAGGTCGTCAGGGCACCTCCAATCGCCTCCAAGACGATAGGCGACATCAGGACTTACATGCGGACGATCGCCAACGAACGAAAGGACTTCCTCAGGAAAGTGGGGAGAAGACTCTCGAGGCCCATAATCGAAGGGGAAAACTGGGTGAGGGTAACTTCACTCGGAGGGTTCAGGGAAGTGGGCAGAAGCGCTTCGCTGTTGAGCACGAGACAAAGCAAGGTACTCATCGATTGCGGACTTGGAACCTCGGATCAGGATGCGGGCGGTCCAAATGTCCCGGCTCCATACCTGAACGCCCCCGAGTTGCAGCCAATAGAGTCGCTTGACGCCATAGTGATCACTCACGCCCATCTTGACCACACGGGACTCCTGCCGGCACTGTTCAAATATGGTTACGACGGGCCCGTTTACTGCACTCCCCCGACACGGGATCTCATGTCAATGCTCCAGCTCGACATGCTCAAAGTTGCATTTGGGGAGGGGAAGAAGGCACCATACGACTCGTCCAACATCAGGAAGGAGGTTGCCAACTGCATCCCACTGAAATACGGAGAGACCACGGACATCTCCCCGGATGTGAGGCTCACGTTCCAGAATGCCGGCCACATACTTGGCTCGGCTGTTGCGCACTTCCACATTGGTGATGGTCTTTACAACATCGCCTTCAGTGGGGACATAAAGTTCGAAAAGACCTGGCTGTTCAATCCTGCGAACAACAAATTCCCGAGACTCGAGGCACTTGTCATGGAATCCACCTATGGCGGATATCATGATATACAAGCCTCAAGGCAGGATGCATCCCAGGGGCTGAAAACGATAGTCGAGAGAGTCCTGGGCAGACAGGGTAAGGTAATAATTCCCGTGTTCGCGGTTGGAAGGTCTCAGGAGATAATGCTTGTGCTGGAGGAGCTGATGAGGACGGGACAGGTGCCTACGCTCCAGGTCTGGCTTGACGGCATGATATGGGAGGCAACCGCGATTCATACCGCATACCCGGAGTACCTAAACAGCCAGCTCAGGACGCAGATTTTCCAGAACGGGGAAAACCCGTTCCTGTCACCAATCTTCAAGAGAGTAGATAGTGTGGAGACAAGGCAGAAGATACTCAATGACCCCGAACCGTGCATCGTGCTTGCCACTTCAGGAATGATGAATGGAGGACCGGTGCTTGAATACATGAAGCACTGGGCTGACAGCGCCAACAATACACTGATATTCGTCGGTTACCAGGCAGAGGGAACACTTGGCAGGCGTATTCAGAGGGGAGCGAAGGAACTTCAGATGACGGAGAGGGGGCAGCAGATTTCAGTGCCAATTACGCTGAACATAGAAACAGTTGACGGTTTCAGCGGCCACTCAGACAGAAGGCAGCTCCTGAATTTTGTTGCTGGACTAGAGCCGAAGCCATCCAAGATATTCCTTGGTCACGGCGAAGAGCACAAATGCCTGGAACTCGCAAGCACTATCCACAAGAAATTCGGGATAGAAACGAAGGCGCCGCAGAATCTCGAGACTGTCCGCCTTAGGTGATTCAGTCTGCCCTGACGGCATTGCGCGGCTGGTTGTACCTTATTTCCTCTTCAATTGGCCTTTCAAGGCCGGGGAGCCACCGGTTGATGCCTTTCTTCACCAGCAGCGCGACCCTGGAGTCTCTCCTCTCGCTCTGAAGTTCGTAGTCCCCGAGCTCCGATGCCAGGCGGAGAGCAAACTTGCGAATTTCTTCATGCGTCGGCATGTTCTGCATCGTAAGCCTTTCGCGCGAATACCCGACATTGACGTAACCCTTTGATTCGATGAAGTGAGGTTCGGCAATCCTGTCAAGTCTTGCGTACTGGCCCTCGAAACCAAGCGTCCAGTCCTTCACAAGGGTGTGCCTTATGACCTTCCTGGTGCCGAGAGAAGGCAGCAATGAAAGCGTTTCCATGAGCTGCTCCCACGCGTTAGACCTGATTGGAGCACATATCTTGGTGAAAATCTCACGTGATGGCGCTGCGACAGTGACGTATAACTGAGTGGGAAGCGGGTTCAGGTTCCTGAGCACCTCCGGGTTTGTTCCATTTGTGACGAGAAATGTTGTCATGCCTGCCCTGTGGCACAATTCAATATACTCCCCAAGCCTCGAATATGCAGTTGGTTCCCCGGTAAGCGAGATTGCTACATGCTTTGGGTTCTGTGACTCATCCCATTTTTCGGACGAGACCCTTGCATCCCCTTTGTATCCGCTCATCAGCTTCTTCTGCACTTCTATCGCTTCATCAAGAATGAATTTGGGATCGTCCTCCACTTCGATATGATCCTCTTCAAAATCCTGAAACCTCCAGCAGAACATGCAATTTTCGGAACACTGGTTGACTGAAGGTGTCATCTGCATGCAGCGGTGTGACTCTATGCCGTAAAAACTCTGCTTGTAACAGCCTCTTCCGTGTACCATTTCCTCTTTGGTCCAGTGGCAGACCTTAACTGCGCTGTGTTCTCCTACTACCTTATAGTGCTGCTTTTCCAGGACAGCCTTCCGCTGAGGGTCCATGAACGCATGTATCTGGGTTGAGTATATTAGGTTGTTTTTCAGGGCCGGACGACGCAAATCTGGAACCTTTGCCAACCGGCTGTTTCAAAGTGCGCTGGTGTCTTTTGCACTTCTGGAGCTTGTGGCACAATGCTCCTCCCGACAATTCGGTCACCCAAATTCAATAATAAATTTCGTTAATATAATTAATCAGCCTAAAAAATGTACCATATGCTAACAATTTATTTTAATAAATTAATATTGAATATACACGATTATATTTCCTCACTCCAATGTCACGCCTGATGTTTTGATTATTTTGACGATCCGCTTTGAGTCTTCGGCCTCATCGAGTAATGCGGCCAGCTCCTCAACGGAAAGACCGAGTTTGTAGGTCATTGAGGATGCAAACCTCTCGGAGGAATTAAAAGCTGTCCGCAGGAAGGGGAGCAATGACTCCTGGACATTTCTGGGTGATGTGTGCGCATAATCGGATATCTTGACGATGAGACCGCGCCTTGTTGCTATCACGGCATTTCTCCGCCTGAAGCGGGTGAGCACGAGAGGAAATCTAGCCGGCTCCCCGTGCTCATATCCCTTGGATGCCATTTTGGAACCAATGGCCATGAGTTCTGAGGCATATGACCATAACCTGTAGTAGCTGTTCCTTCCCGCCCAGCTGATGAACTGGCTAGATCGCGAAAGCGCTTCAAATCCGTCATTGAGCGAATCTATATTGGTCGAGTTCGGAGGCATATTCTCGTCGATCCATAGAGAGAGGCCTCCCGGATCCTCGTCAAGAAGGCTTATTGTGTGCAGATTTTCTTTCAGATCTGTTGACTTGAAGAGCCTCTCGACACCAACCTTGATATCTACAGTCTTGTTTCTCTTGGATAAGTCGCCGAGCTCCTTTGAAGTGATTGTGCCAGCATATGCTATTGACTGCAGGTCATTTATTGCAGCTCTCGCATCACCGCCTGCGAGTTGCACCATTTTCATTGCCGCATCATAACTGATCTTGAGTCCTTCTGCAGTTGCTATATTATGCAGCACTCTTGCGAGATCTTCAGCCTTCAGATCCTCGAATCTTATGATCTTGCATGACTTCTTGATGTTCTCGCTTCGACGGGTCAGCTCATAGAGATCATTAACGATCAGGATAACAGGCTGAAGCGTCATTTTCAGAAGCTCCGAAACTGCAGCAATACCTCCTATGTCGTCCCTGCTGTCTATATTGTCAGCTTCATCGAGAATTATTACGTGCCTTTTGCCATGCTCGAGCGAAAAATAGATCCCATCAGTGTTGAATGTGTTGGTGGATGCCCCTGGCAGGACGATTCGTCTGAGCTCCTTGCCCGTTCTTCTGTCTGAAGCGTTCATTTCAATGTAATCCCAGCCCATTTCGTTGGCTAGTGCAATGGCACAAGTTGTCTTGCCGACTCCTGGTGGACCGGATAGTATCGCCCCTCTCTCCTCAGGGACTTTGCTGCCCTTCCATCCATTTGCCCATGTTCGCATCGCGGCCTTTGCTTTCTGATTCCCTATCACATCGTCGAGCTTCAGCGGTCTGTACTTTTCTGTCCAGAGAGTATTATTCATTTTCAGCTGACCTTATCGCCTCATTGTCATGAACTTTTCCGGTTGAAGATTGATTATATGTCTATACTATAATAACATATGAAGTACATCTTTCTACATTAATTATATTAGTCCATATTAGAATCAATGTTTTCATGCCCTTTTTCACCCCCTTCCACGAGTCTCCCCCCCGAAAAACAAATTCAGTCATTTTATCGATTTTGTGCGCAGGCCTCGGAGTCCAATTTGCTGTTTCGTGTAGTGGGTGCTGACATTAGCATACAGGAATCGGGAAGTGATTTTGTGAATGCACACCATTACAGTGGTGCTCTGATAACGATGCAAAGTCCGGTCCTTCCACTCCCAGGTCCCATAGAATCACCCGGAATGCATATGATGAAGTCCATTATTGCTCTATCATTTAATATTATTACTCACTAATTTGCTGCATATAATTATATGTCACGGTACTACACAATACCCATTCTTGATGTTCGTACTTTGGTTTTCTTGAGAATGACGGTCAAGAGTTTCGGAAATGCAGCCTGCAGGGCTGCCCTTATCTCCCGCAGCATCCTGCAAAGGAGCTTTCATCAGGAGGGCATAAACGTACATTGGAGTAAAAGTCGGTGAACCGACCTTTACTCGAATGATGATTTACGTGCAGTCATTGCTTTGGGCTGAAAAGCGATTGGCTGAAAAGTGCACGGCATCATGAAATTTGTGTTTCAGGCTCTATGCCACCGCAGCTATGC
This sequence comes from Thermoplasmata archaeon, assembly GCA_021817225.1. Classification (GTDB taxonomy): domain Archaea; phylum Thermoplasmatota; class Thermoplasmata; order Sysuiplasmatales; family Sysuiplasmataceae; genus JAJZXY01. The sequence continues at coordinate 28,599 of JAKAVR010000005.1, read as the reverse complement.
CGAATTCACCACTCTCCAGTTCCTCAACCTGGAGAAGGCTCTCTGACTTTCTGCTCCTGTATGATTTGATCTTCTGTGCCTTGTTCCACTTCTGAGCTTCCACGAGAGGCGCGTGATCACCCTTCCAGTAGAACATCAGCCACCTGTGATAACCCGCATATAGCGGATTTGTGACAATGTTGAGCACAGTCTGCTTTGTCCATGCTCTCCCTCTTTTCGTGGATATTCCTCTCGAGTTCAGTGTCATTGCTATTTCGGCCAGAGTCTGTCCCGAAATATAGGTGGAATAGATGTGCCTGACCGCCGCAGCTTCCTGCTCATTCGGGATCAGCATCCCTTGTGTGTAGTCATAACCATATGGATGGTTGAAGCCGAGGATTCCCTTTCCCTCCTTGGCCTTCTGGAGCATGCCCATTTTGACACGTTCGCCTATCATCCCTCTTTCGAACTCAGCTACGCTTCCAAGCATATTGAAAATCAATTTGCCTGCAGGAGTAGTAGTATCGAAGGGTTCAGTAGCACTCTTGAAAAAGACCCCCTGTTCATCCATTTCATGAACCAGGTTGGATAGATCACGCATGTTTCTCGACAATCGGTCCAGCTTGTAAACAAGGATGAGATCAAACCTCTTCAGTCTCATATCAGCTCTCAACTTGCTGAAAGAAGGCCTGTTGATGGTTCCGCCAGAAAAGCCACCATCCTCATATACGGGGCCAAGCTCCCAACCCTGACTCTGGACATATGCCTTAAGTCGCTCTTTTTGTGCGGCAATGCTGAATCCTTCCTCAGCCTGCTCGGTTGTAGAAACTCTCAGGTAAATAGCGACCTTCATTTATATCAGACGAATGTCTGACGATCTGCAATCGAATATTATAAGCTTTTCAGGCGAGCTTTTGAAACGCTTCAGGAACGGGACCTATCGACATACTGAATTGATGAAGCGTAAAGCAACCGGCCAGCTTCTCGACTCTTCGCAACCCGGCAACCATTTAATGTTGGTGATGGATGCAAGAGTGGAATGCCCGACACAACAACTAGAGAGAAACAGGTTGAAAGAAAGATCGAGGACTTCGGTGGCCTAATTGATGAGCAGACCGCGAAGATGTTGCTGGACTATGAGCAAGGACTTCTCTCAGAGGAACGGATCGAGAAGCTGAAGTCAAAATTGGACAAGTTGGTAAAATCCTCCGAAGAAGGGTTGATACTGGAAGTAGAACCAGTCAGGGGTTACAACAAGAAGGACGGAAGCAGGGGGAGATTGCTGGGAATAAGGATAGCCCTGAGTGACGGAAGGGAAGCAAAGATGGTGTTCTGGGACAAGCAGGTAGATGACGTTGATACCGACTCTGCCAGGCCGGGAGAGAAAGTCACCATAACAAATTGCAATTTCACGGAAAACAGGTACGGGTTGAGTATTAATACAGGAAAAGGCGGCTCCCTAAGGGTCACAAATGGAGTCGTATTGTTTCCACGGATAAGAAAATAGTCACTATCACTCTAACATAAACTAATATAGCAGCGACCTCCAAAGGGAGATCGACTTGCGTTTGAAAGCGCACAGAAGATCTGGCGGACTAAAGGGCCAAGAAACTCCTCGGGAGGAATATAGCCTTGGCATTTCACAACCGCTTTACCGCAAAGTCAGGAAGAACTGCAAACATTGATACTATGAAATTAATATTCTGTCAATAATTAAGCAATATGAATAGAATTTATCCAATTAATTAAACAGGAAACGACTATAATTAAATCACATTATTATATTTACTCATAAAAACTTCATCAGGTGGGGTGTCAAAGGCCAATACACAACGTTGAATTATGTAGACCTGGATACATCCAGTCCATGAATCTTCAATCAGGGCTTGATGATGAATATAGAATAAGCAACCATGGAGTGATAGGAGACACTTATTCAGCTGCGCTCGTTACCTTGAAAGGGACCATCGACTGGTGTGCCTTTCCGAGATTTGACTCGTCTCCGGTATTCTTCTCGGTGCTCGACAAGGAAAAGGGAGGGGAGCTGAGAATTGACCTGTCAGGCGCGGAGACCTTCAAGCAGTCATATTTTAGGCTTACCAACGTTTTGAAGACATTGATATCCTCCCCCGACTGCAGGATAGAAGTGGACGACTTCATGCCGGTCGAGGAAGCCAATGGGGTGACTTATTCAAGGCACGAAATTCACAGGGTAATCAGGTGCACAAAGGGTCACGGTCTGGTCACTCTGCATATGAAACCGAGATTCGGATTCGGAAAGGATACGGTCACCCTGAGAAAGGACAAACACGGGTGCGTTGCGACCGGCAATAGTCACACAATGACCTTCTCCGTTGCGGCACCAGTTAAGATCGAAAACGAGATGGCCTCTGCGTCTTTCTTGATGAGTAAGGGCGATACCATACCCGTCGTCTTCAGATGGGATGAAAGGAAGACTCTGAAACCAGGCATGGAATACTCTGGTCGAATGCTCAGGGAAACGATTGGCTACTGGCGCAGGTGGGTGTCGAAGACTTCCTATGAGGGGCCGTGGAAAGAATATGTGCTGAGGTCCGCACTTGTGCTGAAGTTGCTCAGCTACAGCCCGTCAGGGGCCATCTGCGCCGCAGCAACAACGAGCCTGCCAGAATCGATCGGCCACGGAAGAAACTGGGACTACAGATTCTCATGGATCAGGGACTCGACCTATGCACTGCTTTCATTCAATGCGCTGGGTCACGAAGAAGAGGAAACGAAGTTCTTCATGTGGCTGGTTCATCTTCTGCGCGGACACGCATCGAATCCTGAAAGAATGCGTGTTATGTACAGCGTGGAGGGAGATGCCGTTCCGGATGAGCAAATACTGACCAACCTGTCAGGATACATGAATTCCGAGCCCGTGCGGCAGGGTAATGGCGCCACTGACCAGCTGCAGCTCGACATATACGGATCTGTTGTTGATGCCATATACTCCACCTTCAGGCCGCCAGAGAAGCTTCCCGACATGATGTGGAGAGTCGTTGACTCGACCGCGATGTACCTTGAAGAGAACTGGAAGGGGAAGGACATGGGCATCTGGGAGATGAGGAACGGAAAGGAAAGGCACACACACTCCGCTGTCATGTCCTGGGTCGCCTTTTCAAGAGCTGCGGAAATGGCAGGATGGCTGGGTTACAAGGGCAGGATGAAGCGATACCGCCAGGCAGCCAGGATGGTGAAGGAAGAAGTGCTTAAGAGTTCCTACGACAGGACGATAGGATCATTCGTGAGCGGCCTGGAGGGTGGTTACCTGGATGCAAGCGTTCTGCTCATGCCGCTCCGCGGTTTCATCGATCCCAGAGACAGGCGGTTTTCCTCAACGCTTCGGGCCGTAAGAAATCAGCTTATTCGAAACGGCTTTGTGTTCAGATACAGGGGAAACGACGGCCTTTCGGGAGAGGAGGGTGCATTCATAATATGCACCTTTTGGTACATTGCATCCACCGCAAGGGCAGGCAATATCGAGGAAGCAACAACCATGTTCGAGCACGTTCTCTCGCTTTCCAACCATCTTGGTCTGTTCTCCGAGGAAATAGACCCGGATACGGGCGACTTCCTCGGCAATTTCCCACAGGCATTCAGCCACATGGGGCTCATACAGGCGGCGATTGAGCTTTCCAGAGCGCTCAAGGCAGGGAAAGCCAAGTCCAGGTAGCACCTCATCCGAGTAGTGCAGGGCAGGACCTTACATCATGCCCGGCGGCATTCCACCCATTCCGCCCATGCCGCCAGCTCCCGGCGGTGCACCACCGGGCCCCGCGCCGCCTTTCTTGGATGCAATCACATCATCAATCCTGAGTATCATGTTTGCAACTTCGGCTGCAGATGATATGGCCTGTCTCTTCACCCTTACAGGCTCAATCACCTTCAGTTTCAGCATGTCCTTGATCTTTCCATCCTCGACAGATATGCCGTCATAGCAAACACCCTTTCCCTTTGAATGCCTTGACTTGAGCTCGAGGAGCAGATCTACCGGGTCGAGGCCGGAGTTTTCGGCCAGCGTCCTGGGTATGTACTCCAGCGCAGTTGCAAACGCATCCACCGCAAGCTGCTCCCTTCCGCCCACGCTCGATGAAAAGTCCCTCAGACGCATGCTTATGTGAGTCTCAACCGCGCCGCCGCCTGGGACTACTTTGCCGTCTTCAACTGCAACTGCCACCACCCTCATTGCATCGGTGAAGGCGGCTTCAAGCTCCTCGACGACATGCTCCGTTCCCCCGCGAAGGAGGACTGTAACAGACTTGGGGTCCTTGCAGCCAGTTATGAATGTCATTTCCTCGGTGGAAATCTTGCGCTGCTCCACCTCCTTTGCATAACCAAGGTCCGGCTTGCCGAGGTCCCTTGTATTTGCTATGAGTTTTCCGCCCGTGGCCCTCGCGAGCTTCTCCATGTCGGACTTCTTTGCCCTCTGGACTGCATATATCCCTGCCTTCGCGAGATAATGCTGGACGGAATCGGATATACCCTTCTCGCATATGACGACATTTGCCCCGGCTGATGTTATCTGGTCGGCCATCTCCTTCAGCGTCTCGTCCTCCTGGTCAAGGAACTTCTGTATCTGCGAAGGGTCCTTGATTTGGATCGAGGATGACACCTCTGTCTTCTTGATCTCAAGCGCCTGTGTGATTAGCGCTATTCTTGCCTCCTTGACGATTGAAGGCATGCGTGGATGCACCCGTTCCTTGTCTATGACGAATCCGGAGATGATCTCGGATTCAGACACGGATCCGCCGTGCTTCTTTTCTATCTTGATGTTGTCGGTGTCGACCCTGTAGGAATCGTCCACCTTCTCAGCCACCATCCTTACCGACTTGACTGCAAGATCGGCCAGGTATTCATTGCCGCCTCCAACATTCTTGCCGCTTATCGCTGTTGCAGCGACATTCTTCAGCATCTGCACGTCATCCGGCTTCACGCTTATGGCGAACTCATCGAGCAGCTTGAACGCCTTGTCCTCCGCTATCTTGTAACCAAGTGTTATGACGGTCGGGTGCACATTCTTGTCTGCAAGTTCTCCAGCCCTCTTCAGAAGCTCACCTGCGAGGATAACAGCAGTCGTGGTGCCATCCCCTACCTCGTTGTCCTGCGTCTTGGCGACCTCGACGAGCATCTTTGCGGCAGGATGTTCCACCTCCAGCTCCTTCAGAATCGTTGCACCGTCGTTTGTAACAACAACTTCACCCAGTGAATCGACAAGCATCTTGTCCATTCCCCTGGGACCGAGCGTGCTCCTAACAGCGTCCGCTATCGCGATTGCTGCTGCAATGTTGCTCTGCCTTGCAGATTTGCCTGATTCTCTCTCGGTTCCTTCCCTGAGTATAATAATAGGCTGACCCGCCATCATATGTGTCACTAATAACTTCGTATAACCCGAAGGTCACTTAAGTCTATGCCCTGTTCATGCGGCTGCAAAAGAGTCCAGCGTCGTCTGCTGAATGTAGTTCTTCAGCACACCACTGTTAGCTATCCACCTTTTCATGGGAATGTCAAGTATCTGCTGAGCAAAAGAAAGCGCTGAATCAAGGGTTTCAAACTTGTGCGGCTGGGTAGTAAGCGCCTTCCTGACGTGCTCCCTCACGTTCCAGACACCAATAGGCATTATGTATCCTGGGTGAGACTCCCTGAGGATGACAACTCCCGCCTGTAGCTTTTCCCTCTCGAAAAGCTCGTTGACCGCAAGCCTGGCGGAATAGTAGCAGCCGCCTATCTCCGCATATTGCTTCCTTCCCTCAAAAAACTCATATGAAGAGAATATTGAAATCTGCTTCCCCATGGGATTCCATGTTGTGTTTGGATACCATGCTTCCACAAGCTCATAACGCCATGAAGTGGGCAGCATCATTACCACCCACCTGTTGTCCAGTGAGGTTATTGTGTAAATCCTGAATTCCTCAAGAACGGGGTTGTACTTGTTTCTGGAGAGGAGTGCCTTGCCAAGCATGTCGTCAACAGCCGTTATGCTCCATCTTGTGGGAACCATCTTCCTGTTCTTGTTCAACCCAAGCACGCCGGCGCTGAATGCCCTTTGAATCGATGAGACAAGGACATTGGACCTGTACAGGTTGACTACAGCATCCGAGGCCTTCAAGTCGCTGTCGTTATAGGCCCTCTCAATCCTTGTGTTGAATCTGCCAGTATCGGCCCTGACCCTTTCAATTGTCCCTGATCTTCCGAATGGCTGAACGCTGTCGCTGAGTCCAATGGAAGCCACGGGTGGCCTGGAGAACTTCACTTCTATCTCAGGAGTGCTGCTGGACATTGCAATCTCCTGAACTATGTCGTACACCCTGTCACCAGACCTGTTGTCTACGCGTACGCTGTGCTTTCCCCTGACGAGTGAAAATCTCATCTGGGTGATTTCATCGAGGCTCTTCCCGAGCCACAGCTCCGGCGTATCCATTATATCCACATTTTCGGCTACGGGGCTTATGAAAGGGCCGATGTCGACCTTCGGATACCCGTATCTCCCGATGAAGACACCGGGCGGTGAGAGGCCCTCCATTTCACTCTTTTCGGTGAGCACTTTCACCTTCTGATCGGCGAAATACCTTACAAGAATCGGACAGGCAGGCTTTCCGCACAGGAACTTGGTTCCCCTGCATCTGACACAAATGGATACCGCATACGGGGTGTCAGGTCCTGCAAATAAGTCGCCTGACTCGTGTGCGGAAAGAACAGGGAGTTCTCTCATTACAGGATCACTTCGCACTTTACTGTATAAATAGGCAATTGCAGGGAGTCCGGATTTATCCTGCCCAGGAACTCAGGTGATAGATCCTCCCGTCTTCAGGAATTTTCCCGCTGAATAGCATCCTTACGTTGGTGCCCTTTAGCGAATATCCGCAACTTTTCAGCAGACTGAAGGAGCCGTAGTTGCCGGTATAGAACCGGACGTGCATCCTGTCCCTGCCCGCCTCAATAGCAGTCTCTTCGCTCATTCTCAATAGGTACTCTCCCTCTACCCTGTTGGAATGTTCAGGCTCAACTGCCATGAGTCGTATTGATGAATTGTTAGATCCGTCCGATGTGCTGTAAGTATACACGAGAGAGAAGCCGATTATATCCCCATCCTTCTTGAGGAAGAGCACATCCCCTGTATCATGCTTCATTGAAAAACGGACTTCGTTCGAATAGTCAAGTCCGGGCATTACCAGGGATGACAGCCTCCTCACTGAAGAAAGGGCATCCGTCTCGGGCATATCCCTGTATCTCACAACCTGAAGGCCCTGTGGCGTGCTGACTGTGTTCCTCCATCTTTCCACCAGGCCCTTCTCGAGCAGGTATGTGATCCTGTCTGGAACACTGCCCATGTTTGAATAGAGGGACATGTTCTTGGCCGTCTCGGGCATTGTTTCAAGACCTGTGACGGTGCATCCTCTGTTTTCCAGGAATTCCCTTGCGCTTGATATAAGACTCTTGCCAATGCCTGAATTCTGATGCGTTGGGAGGACCTCGACGGGGCCAAACCATCCAACCTTTCCCCATACATGGCAGAATATGTCGCCCACGATTTTCCCGTTAGACTCGGCAACCATGCAACCATCAGGCTCCTTGTCCATGTAGAAGACAATGTTCTTCCTTGTCCTCTTCGGAATGTCCATATTCTGCTGGAACTCCCTGCTGTAGAGGTCAGACCATGCCTTCCTGCCTATTTCCCTTACTTCGTCTATGTCCTCATGAGCCATCTGACGTATGGTCAGATTAAGCCGCCTGCTGAATAATCTCATGAAATTGCCGCCATGGACGATGTATGTGCGTTGTTCATGCAATCACCGTTTCCGTGCTGCCCGCACTATCGATATCGCAGCTGCCGCTGCGCCTACACCGTTGTCAATATTAACGGTGACCAGGCCGGGGATGCAGCTCTGAAGCATTGAGTTCAGGGCGGCGATTCCGCCACCGCCGAAACCATAGCCGGTGGATGTGGGGACACCAATTACTGGTATCGGGACAAGGGATGCGAACACGGAAGCGAGTGCCCCCTCCATTCCGGCGAACACTATGGCGACAGTGTACTTGCCTGCTACGACTTCTGAGGCTGCCTTAACTGTCCTGTGCATTCCGGCGATTCCACAGTCGAAATAGTCGCCGTGCGAGTACCCAAGCACATCAAGGAGGGCAATTGTCTCACCCGCGACTGCCATATCGGAGGAACCGGCGGTCACAATCGCGACTCTGCCGTCTGCTTTTCCGCCTGGAGGAGACCAGCCCTCCGGAGTGAAAAAAAGCATTGAGGATCTCTCCACCACTCTGAATTCGCCCCTGATGTCGGCCAGAGGTATGAGCTGGTTTGCCCTTGCATGATCAATCCTTGATATCACGACAGGATGTCCCTCTGATGCAACCCTGTGCAATATGTCAAGCAGTTCATTGTCTGTTTTGCCGGTAGCAAGCACTATCTCCGGAAAACCCCGCCTTTCGTACCTGCCAATGTCGAATTTCACCGACTTGCCTATTTCCTTGACATACATGTAGGAAGGTGTATCGGCTGCGCTGCCCGCTTTTTTCATGCTTCGGTTGCTCAATTGGAATGCACTTCGAATTATGAAGAATGTTCAATGGATTTAAGTCTTCCAGCTGTCGTTTCAGGCATGAGGGGCGAAACGCGGTGCCCCATGAATGACAACTCTCACGGTTCTATGACTGGGAGCATCTTGGTAACGGCACTGAGTTGCCTTACCGCTCTTGAACAGAAACAACTGAGCGCCGAGGGGGAGATTTGAACTCCCGTGGTGCAGAGCACCAGTGGCTTACCCTGAATATTACTCGAGGCCACCGCCTTACCGGGCTGGGCTACCTCGGCTCACTACAGGTGTCAGAGTAAACACGTTTAAAACACTGTTGCATGATGGATATTCATATGCTTATCCATGTCGATGTCAGAGGCAGCAGGAGGATCGAGAAGTCGGTAGAAATTCCTGAAGGTGAGACAGTCATTCAACTGCTTAGGTCCATCTCAATCAGGCCCGACGGAGTGGTCTGCTTCATAGACAATACGCCAGTGCCCGTCGATTCGGTTTTGAAGAACGGGCAGGAACTGACAGTTGTCGAGGCTGCCAGCGGCGGGTAACCTTTTTGTGTCCGGGTCGGTGTGCACATCCGCTTGCCGATTGACTGCACCAAGGCGCTCATTCCGATATGCCCGCTTCGAGTATCCAAGTGAGCGGGCTGAAAATCATGCGCCGTACTTTTCATTCCTGTCGGCATATCCCTTGAGCAGCGTCATAAGCTCCAGTCCCCTCATGGAGGAGAGTGAACCGCGCCCGGCAGATATCTCATCGAAATGAGCAATTCCGTCTCCCCGCAGATGCCTGGAGTATATCAGCAGCGGTACGGGGTCGCAAGTGTGCTCCTTGGCAGTCACAGGGGTCGAATGGTCTCCCGTTATTGCGAACACGAGTTCTTCCTTGAATGAAGACATGATCTCCCCGATCATTTCATCCACGCGCTGAATGATGTCGACCTTGCCACCGCTGTTCCCGTCATGGCCTGCAATGTCTGTTGGCTTCACATGTATCAGCACGAAGTCTTTCCTTCCAAGGAGCTCGACAGCAGCCCTGCCCTTGGAAAGCAGGTCTGTGTTCATGTTTGCTGTGGCCCCTGGCGGTGTCACCACCTCTCCACCAAGGACCCTGCATATACCAATTATCAGTCCTTCGGCTGCCACAGCCCCGAAAGTCATCCCATGTTTCTTCAGGAAATTCTCCACGTGCGGGAAGATACCCCCGCCTCTGGCCAGAATAGCATTTGCGGCAGGAAGCCCCCTGCTGACCCTGTCCCTGTTGACCTCCGACCCCGAGAACGTTTTGATCGCCATGTCTGTGAACTGATTGAGTATCTCCGCAGTGCGAGCTGATGAATCGTCCAGTCCCCTGGCCTTAAGAATCTCTTTGCCTGTCACACCCGGATCAGTATCTGTGACATTGGAACCGAGACCCTTTCCCCTTATGACGACAACACACCGGTGCTCTGTGCTCTCCCTGAAAGTGACATTTGCGCCGTCAATCACAGCACTTGGAAGAAGGGAGGATAGCCTGCCTGTCTCCGGCTCACCTATCCTGCCTGCCCTCCTGTCAACCACTATGCGCCTGCCATCCACGGTAGCAAAATTACACCTGAAGGCAACATCTCCAGGATTCATGCTTATTCCAATTCCCGCCGCCTCAAATGGCCCCCGGCCCGTGTATATGCCACCCGGGTCGTATCCCAGCAGCGAAAGATGCGACGTGTCGCTCCCTGGTGTTATCCCGGGAGCTATGGTGTAAAGCAGTCCATGCATCGATTTTGCGGCGAAGCCGTCGATGTTTGGTGTCCTGGCCGCCTGCAGCGGTGTCTTTCCGCCGAGCTCGGGAACGGGCCTGTCACCCAAACCATCGCAAATAACGAGTAGAATCTTCTTTGTCATTCAATGCTCAACTCCTACTGACCGAAAGCGGGGAGGACTCGATATACGAGCTATTTCTCGTGTTCCCATGCTTCGGTTGGCAGTTTGTCGTAAACGTTAGCTTCCTTTTGTACATTACCCTTCCTGGAAATCACGTCCCTTATGCTGTTTACGTTGAGCTGCCAGTAATATATCCGCCACATGCGGCCGCTGGGAATCAGAGTTTCCTCCCAGTCGCTGGAAAGGAAGCCAAGGTCATGAAGCATGTAGAAGACACGCCTGTCTTCCGGATCTAGTGAGTTGTCAATCACCTGCACTTCGAACCCGAAGTACGAGAGCACCATTTCGGCAATCCGGGATGCTTCCTCGGCGTCCATTCCAGCACTGATCTGAATTGCCTGAGAAAGCTGTTCAAGGGTGACGAGGTCCAGCTGTCCTCCACCAGTCATTTAAGACACCCATCCTTGTCGGTCAGGAAGACGAAGATTGAAACGTGCACAGAATTCATTTTACTTGAAGATGAACAACAGATTTCGTATATAAACAAATAACGTTTCACCTGCTGAACCGATTTGTTGGAAGCAGGGCTCATAGTCAATCCGGTGGCTGGCGTCGGGGGACCAAAAGGTCTCAAGGGAAGTGATGGATCTCTTGCCGGAAGCGCACTGGAAATGGGCGCAGTCCTTATTTCAGGCCAGAGAGCAGCTGAGGCATTAAAATCACTCATAATCGAAGCGCAGGATGAGCTGATTCAGCTTCCAATGATTATGACATGCTCCGGCAAGATGGGAGAGGACTCGATTAAACAGTCCGGCTACAAGAGTTTCACCGTCGTGTACGAAGCGGTTGAACCCACATCAGGTCGCGATACAACCACTGCGGCGAGGGTGATGAAAGAGAAGGGTGCAGACCTGATAATTTTCTCCGGCGGCGACGGCACTGCAAGAGATGTGGTGGAAGGGGTTGGGGAAGACTTCCCCGTAATCGGAATACCTGCGGGCGTGAAAATGTACACAGGCATCTTTCTGAACAGGCCATCCGATCTTGGAAGGGCAGTGCTTGACATACTGAACAAGGGACTCAGGACAACAAATGTGGAGCTGCTTGACTTCGACAGGGCAGCCGATGGTCCAAACATGGGTGTGGGGAGATATGGCAAGGCAACCGTCCCCCTTCTCCATTCCATACAGGCTGGAAAAAGCGAATATCCGACAGAAGAGGAAGACCTTGAGGGAATACGTTCCTACCTTGTCGAGAATATGGATAACGAAACTTACTATGTCATGGGCACAGGTTCCACTGTCAAGAACACAGTTAGGATGCTCGGGTACATGACGCCCGTCCTTGGAGTCGACATTTTCCTTGGTAAGAGACTGGTGGCAAGTGATGTTACAGACACAGATCTGCTTTCCCTGCTGCATGAGGGGAGGAGAATCCGTGTCATTGTGACTCCACTCGGCGGCAATGGTTTCATATTCGGCAGGGGCAACCAGCAGATATCACCGGCGTTCATCGCCTCAATGAAAAGGGAGGACATGATTGTAGTTGCGAGCAGGGAAAAAATAAACAGACTCGGGGTTATAAGAGTGGATACAGGAAATGCACTGCTCGACAGCTCACTGAAGGGGCCAGTAGAAGTGATTACAGGTTACGCTTCAAGAAAGATATGCGAATTAGTTTGAGGCCTGGTGGTACGCATTAACGGAAAGATTTCGACAGTTGTCTGCTGGACGGTATGCCATGCCACTGAAAGTGGCGACAAGATACGCGAAGCGGTTGAGTTTCTGACAGGCAAAGATGCAGAATTCGAGTGGAGGAAGACCGAGACACATTTCCATCAGCCCATGGAGCTGCTATATGCAAGGCTGAAGGGAAGGGACGGACTGGAACGTGTGCTTTCGGAGATAAGCGATGATGACCTGAAAGAGATCGTAGAGACTGTGGAAGATCGGATGGATGACGATAAAGTCCTGCACTTCAGGCTCGACAAGCAGGCATGCTTCCTGCACTCGCCCATACTCTCATCAAGAGTAGTGCCCCGGGACAGGAAAGAACACGATTCAATTGACGTTGAAGTTCGTTCGATTACGTATCCAGGACGCAGAAGCAACGCGGTTAAGTTCATAAGCGACATACTCCATGAAATTACGCTCCACCGGCAGGGGTAGCCCAGACTGGCCAAAGGCGCAAGGCTTAGGACCTTGTCCAGAAGTGGTTCGCCGGTTCAAATCCGGCCCCCTGCACTCACGACAGGGATCGCGGCAAAGGTACAGATGCTCAGTGCCCGATATGCCGCGCGGAAACAAGAAATCAACAGCTTATCATCGACACCGATACGCAAACGCGAGTCAATGAGCATGTCATGATCCACTCGCCCCGGGTTGCCTGGAAGACCGGAGAGGCAATGCGCCTGAAGTGCAGCTGGCAGAGTCGGCCAACTATGGCCAATCCAGGTAATTCATGCACCTATGGGGGAGCAAGGCCGTGGCGTCCCGCCGTAAAAGGCAGGACCCGGCCCATCGACAGAAGATATCGGAAAGGAGGTGTGAAATTGTTTAGTAGAAGGTAAATGAGGGGCCTTCCACGCTGAAGAGCGAAGCCTGGGCAAATTCCTGCCCGGGTTCAACAAGTCCCTCGACTGGGCCAAGGTGCTGGGCACCATCGGACAGGGACATTATGTCAAACCTTATTTCCTCTGCAATGTCGCCACCCATCATGGACACTATCTGGTCAGTTATTCTCGATGTGACTGTTGTGATTATTTTCGAGACGCTCTTGTTGACTACACTGAAACCGTCTTCGACGGTCATATCCTCTGCAATCTCGAACAGTCTGTTGTTGTCGATTACAATTGTGGCGTCTGAAAGGGAGCGGAGCAGCTGGACTGTCTCATCCATACCGGATCTCTGCTCGGTATCAAAGGGGTGAATTCCTATTGATATGACTGTGATGCCGATCTCGTGTGCGACCCTTGCGACCAGTGGGGCGACCCTTGACCCGAATACTCCTCCGAGTCCGGAGACAACAAACGCGATGTCTGCATCCGCAAGTTTCGACCTTATGCATTCATAGTAAAGTTCTTCCACTTCTGCAAGTTCTTCAGGCCTGATTAGAAGCGCAGAACTGCAGCCGACGGAGGAGAGCCTGTCTTCGTTATCGCCCACTGCGATTGTCTCAACACCAGGGTGGTTCCAGTAGAGACTTTCAATTATGTTGTTTCCTGCACCTCCGCAGCCTACAACAGTAACGCGAGGTTCTCCGATTCCGCCTGCGATTGAGACATCCAGGTCTTCCTGAATGTATTCTCCGAATTCCGACATTTACCGATTCTCCTCCTTCACTGCCCGGAATATCCCTGGAGTCTGGAGAACTCGTTCAGCACCGTGCATCCCATCCCTTCCGGCCAATACCAAACCAGTTATTCTTCCCGTCAGTCCTGATCCATCTGGACCAGCTTCCGCCTCGCCTCGTGTATGGAACCAATTGTCTTCTCTATGTGGTTCTCCATTACGCTCTTACCCACGATACGCCTTATCCCATCGCTTATGTCGAGGTAGTACCCGGCAGTGACCAACTGCTCGAGCATGCTTGCCTCAACTGGGGCAAGCGTTACCTTATAGGTCCGCGCTCTCGGCGAAGCATTTTCTGTTCCCGACTGCTCAGTCCATCCCTTTCCTTCTTCGATGAATGACCGGATTGCCTCCCTGGCAAGATGTGAGCGACTCGCGAATTCACGGTGTGCGGCCATGAATTCCTCGATAGCCCTGATCTCGTTGTCATCGAGCCTCAAGGAAATCCGGTTATCTACCATCTTATTCTCTCCGAAGGATATTCGTGCAAGACAAGATACTGCAGTGAGTATTTAACAGTTTCTATACACGTCGTACATCGTCAGACAATTAGTTCGTGAAAACGCTTCCGTCTTAAGACACTGGCTCATGACAGGTAACAGACGCATATACACGTAATAGTCCGTTGCACTCTCAGTCAAGATATTCAACCGTAAATCTTTCCCTGTACTTCTCGAGGATGGAAATGGTGTATTTGCCTGCCACAAGGACAAACAGAAGGTTACCCAGGCCATCCAGCAGGTTCCACGGGACTCCAGCCAACATTATCTCAGGAAGGATGGACACGTTTCCGTTGAGGCTCAGCCATGTGGCGAAGTCAAGAGGCATGCCAAACAGGAAGCCCCATGAAAATGCATACGCTGCAAATGCCTCAATTGTAATCTTCGGGTAAAACCGTTTGAGAATACTGCCACTCCATCCTGCAATTGCCCACATAAGCATCTGCCATACTGTCCAGTAGCCCTGCCCAAGGAACATGTTCGACACAGCAGGCGTGAGAATCCCGACCATCACACCCGCCTCCGGTCCGAACACATAACCCGCCGCTATGATCAGGAAAGTGCACGGCTTTACATTCGGCACCGGGATCACGAGGCGGGATGCGGCTGAAAGAGCGCTCAGTGCGCCTATCACCGCCATCTCCTTTGCACCCGATGCGGTTGATTCATACTTGAGCACTATAGAAAGGACGAGGAGTCCTGCAGCTGTTATTGAAATTGTTCCGTAGTAAAGATTCAGGTCCGTCTGACCGTGTCCGAAATAGAGCATAAGCTGCGGCCTGACGCTCAAAACAACCGCAACGACAATTATGCAGAATGAGATTGCCGCAGGGACTGCCCAGAGGTGTGACGCTGCCCTTTGCTCCTTGTCAAGCATTTTCCTTCAACATCCCCACATCCGTCGGATCCACTTCTGCAGCAATTCCCCCGGACATGACAATGGCCCTGTCGGCCCATGTGGAGACAAGCGAAACATCGTGAGTCGCAATCAGGGATGCCATCCTTCTCTTTGCACACAACTCGGCAACAAGCCCGAGAAATGCATTTTTCTTCCAGTAGTCCATGCCGCGTGTCGGTTCGTCAAGAAGGAGGCATCTCCTGTTGCCTACCAGCGTACAGGCTATGGCTGCAAGCTCCCTTTCACCGCAACTGAACTCCCTGGGAAAAGATTCCAGTTTCTCCTCGAGTCCGAGCATTCGGGTAATCTCGATCATGTCCCCGTTCAGGCCTGAATCGACCTTATCATGCATCCCGAGAGAAAAGTCAAGTTCCTCTCTCAGTGTAGGGTGAAACAGGTAGTTCAGCGGATTGTGGGAGAGGTACCCGATTTTTCTCGAAATGACCGCCGATGGAGTGTCCGTTATATCACAACCGTCAAGTGATATGCTGCCTGACTCCTTTTTGGTAAAATTCATTACCGACTTGAGAATGGATGTCTTTCCTGACCCGTTTGCGCCCAGCAGGGCCACAATCTCACCCTCACGGACCGTCAATGTCACATCCTTCAGAACGGGTGCCTCTTCGTAGCTCATGCCAAGATTCTGGATGTCAAGCACTGCCTTGCAGCCGGCTCTCCGTGCATTTCTCACCCCTCCTTCAGCCGAAACATCCACCCCCTTGCTGCCGTACCAGTTATACATGTCGTCCGATGAACCGTCGACTGTGATTTTGCCTTCCTCGATGCCAATGAACCTTGAACAGACTCCCGTGCCTCTCTCCACCCTGTGTTCTGATACAATGGCGGTGACTCCATCCTTCGAGCATATGTCTCCCAGATGGGAGAAGAAGAGTCTTGCGCCCCTGCCATCGAGCTGGGATGTCGGCTCATCAAGAAGGATGTGGCTTGGACCACATGATAATGTGGAAGCGAGTGCGACGAGCTGCTTCTGGCCTGATGACAACTCAAAGATGCTTTTGCCAAGCAATCCTGTTATGCCCAGCTTTCCCGCTATCGCACCTGTCCTCGAAGATACTTCGTTCTCCTCCAGTCCCGTATTGCGCAAACCGAAGGCGATCTCCTCTGACACAGTCAGCATGAGGAACTGGTTTTCAGGATCCTGAAAGACGGTTCCGACGTGCTCTGATATGATCCTGGGCTTGTTCTGTCTCGTATCGAGGCCGTCTATCATCATCCTCCCGCGCATTTTCCCACCGTAGTAGTGAGGTATGAGGCCATTTATGCAGCGCAGGAGTGTTGTCTTCCCGCTGCCTGTTCTGCCGAATACAAATGTTGCGCCACCCTCGATATCAAGCGTTTCTACGGACAGGGAATCCCTGTCGCTAGTATTGTATCTGAAGCTCAGATCCCTTGCCTGTATTATACGACCACCTCCCTATCAACGGGACAAAAGGAAAGGTCAGGAGAACAAAGAGTACAGCAACAGGCAGCTGGATGCCCATGGAGGAAGTGGCATAATAGTTGGACATTCCAATGCCAAACGATAAGAGGAGCAGCGCGGAGCCAACTGCGACTGCTGAAACTGAAATCTGGCAGTAATCAACTGGAGAAAAGAAATACTTCTTCCTCTTCCATTTTCGCGGAAATCCCCTGGCCTCCATCGCCTCCGCAACCGATATCGATCTGTCCATTGTGCTGTAAAGAAGAGGGAAAACAATCCTGGATGCAGACTTCAATCTCTGTCTGAACCTCCCCTCCCTGATGGAAAAGCCGCGCGCCTCAAAGGCCTGTATCACCTCATCTCCCTCATTTGTAAGGACAGGCAGCAGGCGGGTGGCGACGAGAAGAGAGGCTGCAGTCTTTGTCCCGAATCTCGAGATAAATGCAATTGTTGCATCCGGGTTCACGGCAAGAAGCAGCAGGTTGAGGGAAATCACTGAACTCAGCATACGGATCAGCATTGAAAGAGAAAACAGCAGAGGAGAAGTTGTTATCCTGACGAATGAAAGCTGATAAAGCAGGGTTCCTCCGGGAGCAACGAGAACGGATATGATGGACAGGACAGCGGAGAAGAAGAGAACATACTTCGCAAATGAGAGCGATTCCACTATGACACCTGCACTCAAGGCAACCAGCAGTGTGGCAAAGAGTGTTGTCAGCTGCAGAGTAATGTTGGAGAAAAGCACGGAGAGGAAGAAAAGTGTCATGAAGAAGACTATCCTGGAAACCTCATTCAGTGAAGAAAGCATGCTTCGCCTGTTTCTGAAAATAAACCTCATTCTCAACCGGATCTCCTGCGGCGCCTCATTACAAAAACGCTCCCCGCAACTATGATTGCAATCGGTAATGCAATCACTTCGGCGATAGTGACAAGACCTCCTCCGAGAACATTTCCGGAACCGCTCGGACTCACGGAGTTCACGTTTATGTCAGCGCTGCTTGAAGCAACTGTCCCGTTAGAGTATGTAACCGTGACTGTGACCTGATAATTGCCATTGACCGTGAATTTGTATGACACATTCCTGCCATAGGCTGCATGACCTGCAATAGACCATGTGAAATTGACCGCGCCCTTTATATTGCTGTTCAGCAGCGAGGTGAAATTGACTGTTCCCAGGTGCTGGGCGTAGCTGAAATTTATTACGTCAAGCTTCTGGAATGCATACATGTGCCCGGAATCGTCGGCCCAGAACACGGTAGTGGAGTTGAAAACAGGCGATGAGAGTGAGTAATCATTTCCGCCCTTAGGCGTGAAGCTCCATACCGGGGACCCGGACAGTGAGATGATATGAAGAGAGGATGAGTTGGAATTGGTGGAAGCTGCTATGAAGCCGTGTGCGGCATAAGGAGAAGGGGAGGAGAACTGACTCCCGAGAGATATGTTCCAGACCTGTTTCCCGCTGGATGAATTCAATTCCACCAGTTTTCCACCCGAACTGAATATCACCTTCGACGGTGTCAGGACGGTGCTCGAAGGAGAACCTGACGACTGGCCAGCTGAGTAGTTCCAGAGCCATCTGCTCCCATCAGCGCTGAGGCAGTGCACAGTTACGTTGCCGTACCCTGCACCCGATTGCGATTTCTGGGATGAAATGAAAACAAGTTTCCCAAATGAGACGGAAGGGCTTCCATAGACTGTACCGTTTACAGGGACAGTGCGTTCAGTTGCGCCGCTGCTGGAGTTCAGCAGGTAGAGAACACCGCTGCCGGCCTGATCTCCAAATGCATATACCGTGTTGTTTAACAGCGCAGGTGTGGAATAGTAGCTGCTCCCTCCAATGGCCGCAGACCAGTAAAGTGTTCCGTTGAAGCTGTAATAGTCGAGACCACCGCTGGAGTTGAGCAGATAGAAGCCTTCCTGTCCGAGTACGGGCGAACCGGTGAGTCCGTCGGCGGAAGATGAAACATGCCCGATCTCGAAAACATGCCTGCCATTGGAGGCGTTGAGAGCATATATGCTCCCATCACTGCTTGAAATGACAGCTGTTCCGTCTGCAAGCAATGGCGAGGAGAGCTGGTAACCTATGCTGCCTATCGTGGCATGCCATACCCGCATTCCGTAGTCATTGTATGCAAGCACAGCAGAGGTGCCATTTGAACCGTCTGTGACATAATAAGAAAGGCCGTTTGAATCGACCGGCTGAATGTCAATTGGGCTGCCTCCACTGGAAGCGGTCCAGGACAAATGATCGCTCGGCACCTGAACCGCCTGATCGGTGAAAACAGCGCCGTATCCGCTGCCATCGGAACCGCCACGCAGGGAGGGCACGGCCATAGGATCCAGAGGTGTCTGCTGCGGCTCCAGGTACGGGTTTCCTGTGCTTGGGCCGAGCAGCGAATAACTCCATGCAACAGAGGAAACACTCGTCGTGTTTACAGCGCCTACACCAAGATTGCTGAGGGACCAGGACTCATCACTGGAATTCCACAACCAAAGAAGCCAGTAGGGTCCTGTGAAGGACGTGGTTGAATTGCTGTTCCAATATCCACCGAACTCGTTCACTTCAGGACCGTAATTCGGGTATGGAGTGTAATTCAGGCTTATGCCAAAATACGATGCAGCCGCAAGTGTAAGGTTGAAGGCAGTGGGATATAATGCCTGCTGTCCGTAGAACCAGTAACTTGTGCCGTTTGGAAGAGAAACAAGGAGCGATGCTTCTCCGCCCGCGGCTGTCAGTGGAGCAGATGGATTACCCCCGTTTATGCCGTGGATACCCGCATTCCTTGGCACTGCTGGCCCTGCAAAAAGGACCATAACGGCGAGAAGTGCGACCGGCAGCTTTAACAACTTCATTAAATCACAGTTGGATGTATTATCCAACTTGAATTAACTGCATGTATATATCAGTATCCAGAGCGGGTCAGAGGAGTGTGCTCACTGCGAAGAAAGTTGCCTGCTCCGCCAGTATCGCGGTATTGCCCGAACCAATAATGACCGCGTCGCCCTCACGCGCCCCAAGCAATGAGAAAGCCGAGTGGCTCGCAGCTGCATCATCGGCCAGGCTCAAGTCAGGTGGAAGGAAAAGGTTCGAACCCTTCACAATCATTGTAATCGCCCCTGTTCCACCGTTCTTGATTGCCTCATCACGTTGCAGAATCCCGTTTGTGACCTTGTGGGCCCTTCCCCTTATCACGGCGAGAGTTGAGAATGGGCCCGTCGAAAGTGCGGATCCAGTGATTTTCTTCATGCTGAAGGGCAGCCCCTCGACAGCCTTCCTCCCCTTTTCTGTCAGAACAATGCCCGCATTATTCCTTTTTATCAGGGAATCATGCTCCAGACCGTCCAGAAGCGTTCGAGCGCTTCCTTCGCCAATTCCTATCGCTTCAGAAATTCTTGCCCTGCCTATCCTTCCGGCCCCGGCAATTTCATTCAGAGCCCTGTAGAAATGGAAGGCCCCGAATTTCCTTCTGGGGCCCTTGTGCGACTCATCTTTCCCGTGGCTGAGTTCAGAATACAGATAATTCATTCCTGATAACTCTCTGCGTCACGTACTTGTCTATGTTATCAAGATAATCTGTTAAAATGCTTTCCGCATCCCTCTGCCACCTGTTGAAGCGGGCCCCGTCATTCATAACGAGGTCGACATTGGCTGACAGCGGCTCTGAAATCGGCTTCCCTATCTGCGACAGTATCCTGACATTGACTTCCGCGACATCTCCGCCTGCAACGGTGTATATCTTGTGGGCCGCCTGGTGTGAAAGAAGATTGTACAGTTTTCCTACGTGCGTGACAGGATTCTTGCCCGCCGCCGCCTCCAGACTCATTGGCCTGAATGGTGTTATCAATCCGTTTACCCTGTTTCCCCTGCCGACTGAGCCATCGTCGCCGTTTTCCATTGAGAGGCCAGTGACCGTGTTATAGTAGATGCCGCTCTCCAAATCGTCCGCAGTATTGACATAGACCTCGACCTCCCTCTTGGTGTACTTCCGGGTGTAGTCAAGCACCTTCTCCCTTATCTCTTCCTTGACGCTCAGATAGTGGTCCCTGTCCTGTATCCTCTTTCCAACCATCGCAATAGCGCATGTGACAGCGATCTTGTTACCGCGTCTCGAGGTCATGACCTTTACATCCTGGCCGGCCTGTGGAAGTATCTTCTTCATTTCGCCGTTAATGTAGAATTCCACCTCACGTGTTATTGTCTCGGCTTCGGTGAAAGGCGCGAAACCGACGCCAAAGCTGGTGTCGTTCGCGAGGAGCCTGTTGGTCTCATACACACCACGAAGGTCCACTGAGCCCTGACCTATCTTCGTCTCGATGATAACGTCGTGGTCGACGTCGAGGTCGTGGAAGGTAGTTTTCAGGTAATTCCTGGCGGCATCCTCAGCAATCTTCTTGAAGGGGATCTTTTCACCATTGACCTCGGTCGTCGCCCTTCCGACAAGCAGCACGTATATCGGTTCCGTGACCTTACCGCCGCCAAAGGCCGGGATGGACTGACCGCCTACGACCTGGCACTCATCCGTATTATGATGAAGCACTCTGCCGAAATGCTGAACATAGTATCTGCTCAGACCCCTGCTCACCTGTTCCGAAATTCCGTCCGCCACGCTGTCAGGGTGACCTATCCCTTTTCTCTCAACCATCTCAGTCTCACGTTTCTCGACGGGCTCGACCTTCAGATCTTTGACAGTGATATTCTTTGCCAATTATTATCCCTCGTTTATTATGTTTGTTCGCTTGATTGAATGGAGGTTAATAGCCCTTTTCGCGTGATATATTCCTTAAAGAATATCATGCGGGCTGAAATTAAGACTTCGATCCATTTCAGTCAATCCTGTGCCATCATTTTGGTTTCACTACATATCTCATGAAATCCTTCGCCACATAGCTTTTGGGGAACTTTTTTCTGGCCTCTGACAGGAGCGGAGAAGTGTCTTCGTACCTTGCGCTTATGTGGTCCAGGTAAAGGCGGCCCACACGCGCCCTCTGCGCAGTAGTGGCTGCTTCAATGCAGGTGGAATGACCTGTTTCAACAGCCCTCTTTTTCAGTTCGCCTGAAAATGTTGAATCGAAAATAAGAACATCGACACCTTTCATCAAGGAAGAAATGTCTCTGTTCGGCCTGGTGTCGATCGCATAGCCGATGGAGGGACCGGGCCTCGGTTTTCCCATTACTTCTGAGGGTCTTACAATCCTGCCTTCGACCTTGACCTGCCTGTTCTTCTGCAGAGTTCCGAACAGGGGACCGGGCTTTACTCCAAGCTTCAAAGCCTTCTTAGGATAAAATCGGCCAGGTCTCGGTTTACCGTCAAGCCTGAAGGAGAGAGCCCTGGTATTGTGCGTTGCGTTCACACAGCTCAACGTGTATTCCCCCATTTGCCTGCTTTCACCTCCCTTCATTTCTACGGCTGATATGGGAAAAGACTGTGGGATCAGCCCTCCTTTTATCATGTGCTTGATGAAGGCGGCTGTCCCCTCCGGGCCATAGAACACAAGCTCGTCTCTCCTGCCAGAGAGACTCATCGACTGAAGAAGTCCCGGAATGCCGAGGACATGGTCACCATGGAAATGAGACAGCACGATCCAGTTTACCCTCATGAACGAGACGCCCGAAAGTATGAGCTGTCTCTGAGTGCCTTCGCCACAATCAAAGAGTGAAACGCCTCCTTCCAGAATCACAGCGGTGGACGAAACGTTTCTCACCTTGGAAGGCAAAGTCGCTCCAGTTCCGAGAAAAACTATCTCCACGAGTTCTGTCTCCGAGCACAAACCGGGCAGTTACTGCCCGCGGTCCTCACCATGCAAGTCTTTCAAGTTCCCTGTCTGTCTTGGTTGCTTTCTTGTACGCCCTGTAGTGAGTCCTGCAGAGATGAGCCTTGCCGTTTCCGGCCGCGAGGCTGAGTTTTGCCTTTTCAGAAGCCTCCTTGCCAGAAACTGTCTTCACCGACGGCTCATCGCAGCCTGATACGGAACAAGTAGCTGATGAAGCATGACGGACCGCGTGTCTCTCTGCCATCGGGCAGTGGATTTCACTACAATTAGATAAAATGGATCATATCGTGCTTGAATTGCAGTGGCCTTGATAGACTTTAATATTGGGGCAGATTGATGTCAAGACTGCTGGTGCGTCCGAGTTGACGAAGATTTCGCCATCCATACTGTCGAGCGATTTCGGCAGGCTGAGGGATGAAGTGGCCCTTATCGACAGGGCTGGTGCCGACAGCGTGCACATTGATGTCATGGACGGTCATTTCGTGCCCAATATTACGTTCGGACCGGTTGTGATATCATCTGTGAGGGGCGCCACCAAACTGCCTTTTGAAACGCACCTTATGGTGGACAATCCGGACAGGCTCATCAAAGACTTTGCCGATGCAGGTTCAGATCTCCTTATAGTCCATCCTGAAGCGAAACACGATTTGAAGAAAACACTCACGTCCATCGAAGATCTCGGGAAGAAGACAGGGATTGCCTTAAACCCGGAAACGCCCCTTGACGCGATACTCAAGACTATCGACAGGGCAGATATGCTCCTCGTAATGACCGTGCATCCAGGATTCAGCGGCCAGAAATTCATAACGGAGATGCTGGGCAAGATCAGGCAGGCCAGAAGCTACATTGACAGGGAAGGGGTAAGGACAAGTATATTGGTGGACGGTGGCGTGACGCTTGAAACAGGCAGGAAGTCGGTGGATGCCGGGGCAGATGGGCTGGTGGCAGGAACCTCGGTTTTCAAGAGTCCAGATGTGGCGGAGGCAATACGCAAGTTCAGCCTGCTGTGATTGAATTTATGGGAATGCGGGTCCGGATACTGTCCTGATAAGGTTAATAAGGAAGTTGTTAATTGAATATCTAGATAGAGCCATGGAATTCACGCTGACTTTCATCCTTTCATCGAAGACGGCTTTGTGCCACATCAAGAACAAAGAGCGCTAGAGCGGACTGAGCAGACAGCGTGTTTTTCCACGGACGACAACACAACAACAAACGGAAGTGCAGGAAAAGATGTCAAACAACGAACACATCAATATTGACCCATCAACTACAAAATACCTGATACAGGCAAGACTTTCTGCTGATGGGATAGTAGAAAAACCGGACGTGGTAGGAGCGGTCTTCGGCCAGACAGAGGGACTGCTTGGCGAGGAGCTCGACCTTAGGGATCTCCAGAAAGGGGGCCGTATCGGCAGGATCGAGGTTGAGGTCTTGTCAAAGATGGGCAAGTCCGAGGGAACGATTATGATCCCGTCTAGCCTTGACCAGATTGAGACGGCAGTCCTGGCAGCCTCGCTGGAGACAATAGACAGGATAGGGCCGTGCAAGGCAAAGATTATGGTTGATTCTCTGGAAGATGTAAGGATAACAAAGAGAAACAAGATAATCGAAAGGTCGAAGGAGCTCCTGAGCCATATGTCCAAGGCCTCCAAGTCGAGCGGACTTGACCTGCTAGAGGCAATCAGACAATCCACCAAGACCGAGGAACTGACTTACTTCGGGAAAGAGAGGAGTCCCGCGGGACCGAATGCCCTCGACTCCGACGCAATAATCATAGTGGAGGGAAGATCGGATGTCATCAACCTGCTCAAATGCGGCATCAAGAACACAATAGCAGTTGAAGGCACCAACATACCCAAGTCCATACAGGAGCTGTCGACGGAAAAGGTCGTAACCGCATTCGTCGACGGGGACAGGGGAGGAGAGCTCATTCTCAAGGAGCTGCTGCAGGTGGCAGATATCGACTTCATCGCAAGAGCTCCCAAGGGGCAGGAAGTCGAAGAACTGACCCAGAAGCAGGTGATGAAGGCCCTCAGAAACAAGATGCCCACAGAGCAGTACATAGAAATGTTCGGGCTGACAGTCCAGACTCCTGACCAGAAGGAGAGAGAGTCGCACAAGAGGAAGGAAGACAATCACAGGCCAAGACAGGTAGAAGTAACAGACAAGAGGCAGATGGAGGAACCTGCGGAAAGGGAGCCCGAGAAGCGCCCGCCTCCCAAACAGCTGACCGAAGCACAGGAAAAGATGAAGGCAATGCTCAATGAAATGAGCGGGACATCCAAGGCGATCTTTGTCGACGGCAGTGGCGCCCAGGTTCAGGAAGTCGCGGTCAGGGACCTTGTCAACATACTGAGGGAGCAGGAAGAGGGGAAAATAGGCGGCGTCATATTCGACGGTATAATCACACAGAGGATACTGGACATAGCGGCTGAAAAGAAGATACCCTTCCTCGTCGCGAGCAAGCTTGGA
Organism: Thermoplasmata archaeon; assembly: GCA_021817225.1. Classification (GTDB taxonomy): domain Archaea; phylum Thermoplasmatota; class Thermoplasmata; order Sysuiplasmatales; family Sysuiplasmataceae; genus JAJZXY01. The sequence continues at coordinate 3,761 of JAKAVR010000005.1, read as the reverse complement.
AGCATCACAAAACAGCCCGACAGCGTCGGCATATGGGTTAAGGAAGAACTAAACTGAAGGGCAACCTGAAATGGCATCCACCGGAAATTCTGACAAGGAACCACCCGCCTCCCTTGCGGATCTGTCGACAACAGAGGCAATCACGTTGCCTCACGACCCACTCGAACGGGTGATCGGTCAGGATGAGGCTGTGGCACTTGCCAGGGTTGCTGCTGTGCAAAGGAGAAACCTGCTCCTGGTCGGCCCGCCGGGAATAGGAAAAAGCATGATCGCGAGGGCGCTGTCACTTCATCTCCCCATCCCGAAGCAGGAGGTCAGAGTCGTCCACAATCCAGAATACCCTGAAAGGCCCACCGTAGAGGTGAAGAGCGGGAACGAAGCCGAGAGTGAAAAAGCAAGCAGGGAATATGCAGGCGGCGAAATTGTCGACCCGACCGAAGCTCCAATAACTGTAGCCGAAAGGCTTGGTTACAGATGCAGGAGCTGCGGTTCTTATTCTTCACCCAAGGAGACGTATTGCCCCAAATGCCAGAAGTCAAAGCTGTTCAACAACATTTCCAGCCAGGGAAACCCTTTTGGTGACATGTTCGGAAATCTGTTCGAGATGACTATGGGCCAGACTCTTGGCACAGACAGGGTCACTACCACCAGGAAAAGGTTCGACAAGGAAGAAGTTGTCGTCTATGAACGTTTTGGCGAAATGATACGTGTGCTTGACCAGAAAGCTCTGGAGAAAAGGAGGGAGATGGAGAAGCAGAGCCCGCACAAGATTATCGTGCCCTACAGACGCAACAATTTTGTCATGGTCACCGGCGCAAGCGAAACCGAGCTGCTCGGGGACGTGAGACACGATCCTTATGGCGGACATTCACAGCTGGGAACACAGCCGTACGAGCGTGTGATAGCAGGCGCGATCCACGAAGCACATGAAGGAGTCCTGTACATAGACGAGATACCACACCTCGGAGATCTCCAGAGGTTCATACTTACTGCGATGCAGGACAGGGTTTTTCCCATCGAAGGGCACAATGCGCAGAGCGCGGGTGCCTCTGTAAGAGTTGAGAATGTTCCGTGCAATTTCATTCTCGTTGCGTCATGCAACATACAGGATTTGCAGAGAATAATCGCTCCACTCCGCTCAAGGGTGGTGGGTGACGGTTATGAAGTGCTGCTTGAGACAACAATGAAGGACAATGCGGCAAACAGGCTCAAGCTGGCCCAGTTTGTCGCTCAGGAGATACAGAAGGACGGGAAGATACCGCATGCGACAATAGAGGCCGTGAACGAGATAATCAAGGAGGCGGCAAGGAGGGCAAAAGCCGTCGATCGGAAGGAAGATGCGCTGACCCTCAGGCTGAGGGAGCTTGGTGGAGTGATCAGGGCCGCAGGCGATATCGCAGCATTAGAGCAGAGCAGGTACATAGAGGCTGATCACATAATCGCAGCGCTCAAGAAGACCAGGCCCGCCGAAGAGCAGATCAGGGAGCGCTACGGCAACTTCTTCAAGGCTGTCAACGAGGAAATGACGCCCTCACAGAGGCAGTCGGGGAACGAGTACTGGTATGAAAGCGAGACTGCGAACGACTTCGACAAGCCAGGCTATGGCTGACTAGATGTTTTTTGCCATTTTCAGACCATCTTCCATGTCTGAGTAGTACATGAGCAGCACACCCGTGTTCTGGAAGCCGAATTTTTCGTAAAATCGTATCGCCTCAAGGTTGCTCCTCCTGACCTCGAGTGAAATGCGCTTTGCCCCCCTGGCCAGGGAGAGGGCGGTGAATCGATTCATAAGCTCATGCCCTACACCCTTGCGCCTGAACCGTTTATCCACTGCGAACATGAGTATCCTGGTCTCGAACCTGCCCTGGATAATGCCCAGCAGCATTGCAACCACCCTGCCATTTTCCACTCCGACAATGAAGCCGTCCTCCCAGTCCCTGCTCTTTTCAAGATAAAGTGATTTCGGGTAATATTCACCCAGAGATGACGAGACTATTTCGGCTATCCTGTCAAGATCGTCGTATCTGAAGTTTCTGACATCCACCATTTCGTCTGAGATTATTCAGAAGCTTGGTTATCAGCCTTTTGAAGGCTTAGCATGGTCAGCACTCCCGGAAGCAATGCGAACAGGCGGAAAAAAAGCGGATTCCTCAGTCGTTTAGTATAAATAGGGATTGGAACAGTGAGCATCAGAGACCTTGCAGGCGGATGCCAACTATTGAGACACTTGTCCGCGGATGGTGATATCAATGGAACTTGAGTATGATGTAGTTGTGATCGGAGCCGGGCCCGGAGGCAGCGTTGCTGCCAAGTACGCAGCCAAGTCCGGCTGCTCCACATTGATGATTGAAAAAAGGCAGGAAATAGGGACACCTGTCAGATGCGGAGAGGGTATAGCGAAGCGATGGCTCGACGACGTTGGAATTGAGCCAAGCAAGAAATGGATTGCGGCCGAGGTGGACGGTGCAAGGATCATCTCCCCCAACGGGACGGTACTGACTGTGGACGAAAGCAGGGCCGGAAATGAATGCGGCTATGTGATTCACAGGGACGTCTTTGACATGACACTGGCACAGCAGGCAGCGCAGGCGGGTGCCGAAGTGATGGTCAAGACTTCCGCCACGGGCCTGATAAAGGAAGGAGGGCACATCAGGGGAATAAAGGCCAAGTCCATGGGGAAGGACCTGACAATAAAAAGCAAGGTCATCATCGGGGCGGACGGGTTTGAGTCGCAGGTAGGTAGATGGGCCGGAATAAATACCAATCTGAGACCGAAGGATGTCGACTCATGCTATCAGTACACACTTGTGGACGTTGACATTGACAGGAGATATACCGATTTTTTCATCGGAGATATTGCACCGGGTGGATACATCTGGATGTTCCCCAAAGGGGACGACATTGCCAACGTCGGCATAGGCGTGCAGACAAGCAAAATAAAGGGCCCCGGAGAGGCGAAGATGTATCTCGACAGGTTTATCGGGAATCACCCTGAATTCAGGAAGGGCAAGTCGATCATGGAGGTCGCAGGCGGCGTTTCAATAGCTGCACCGCTTGAAAAGACCACCGTTCCCGGCCTGATGCTCGTTGGCGATGCTGCCAGGATGATAGATCCGGTGACTGGCGGCGGCATTTACAACGCATGCGTGGCTGGCAAGATAGCTGGAGAGGTTGCCGGTCAGGCGGTTGATGAGAACAATTCAGGGCAGGAAATCATGGACAGGTACGAGGAGGGGTGGAGGAACAAGATGGAGGACCACCTTTACAGGAACTACCTGATGAAGGAGAAAATCTCTCACATGGATGATGCAACCTTCGACAAGCTTGTATACGCAATGACGCAGGTCGACATGGAGAGGATGACAACCCTGGACATACTGAGAGCGATAAAGAGGAAGTACCCTGAACTTGTCAAGGAATTCGAAGAATTCATGTAGGGGCGAGTCACGAGGCTCTGAACTGCCCAGATGGTAGTTATTAAATCAGGGCAACGTTTCGTATATTGGTTTGAAAAAAATGGACCACATGCCACTGTCCACGTCGGACACCGTTACCCCGAATGAAGATGGAAAGACAGTAAGGATCAAGGGATGGGTCGAGGAAGTAAGGGATCTTGGCGGCATATCCTTCCTGCTTATCAGGGACGGCTATGGAACAATACAGGTAACAGTTTTGAAGAAGTCCTCCCCTGCTGCCGTGCTTGAAGCAGTTAAGGGGATCAGCAGGGAAAGTGTGTTGGAAATAGAAGGAACTGTCAAGAA
>JAKAVR010000052.1 GCA_021817225.1 Thermoplasmata archaeon | reverse complement strand
TGATACGTGTGTCGCCCTGGAAGACCTCGCAGTTCTGCCGGCTGTGCGGCAACCGGGACAGGCGAAGCCGCAGCGGCAAGGTGTTCAGGTGCATTCATTGTGGACACACCGATGACGCGGACATGAATGCCGCACAGAACATCAGGCTGCTGGGGCTGGCGGGAGTCTATAGCCTCCGTTCGCTTCCAAATAAATTTATAGGCGGGAGTATCCGTCTATGAAATTTGTAACTATGCACGGTGATATCATGTCAGGTTCGGTGAAGGATGTTCTTCCCACACAGAATTCAATCTCTGTCGGCGTCAGGGAACTCGAGGAACTGAGAAGGAAGTCAATCGAAAATCCAGACCTTTTCTGGGAGCCGGTGGCACACGAGCTCTTCTGGTTTGAAAAGAAGGGACCCCTCTTCGAGAAGACCGATGCGCCCCCGTTCGGGCAGTGGTTTGAAAACTGGAAGACGAATTTGTGCTTCAATTCTGTAGACAGATGGGAAAAGTCAGCGAGGAAGAACAGAGTTGCATTCTTCTGGGAAGGGGAGCCAGGGGACAGGAGAGCCATCACCTACCACGAGCTCTACAGGGAGGTCAACAGGATGGCATCGGTCCTTCTCAATCTGGGTGTGAGGGAGGGGGACAGGGTTACAATATACATGCCCCTGATACCCGAGACCATTATCGCCATGCTCGCGACCGTCAGGATAGGTGCGATACATTCCGTTGTGTTTGGCGGATTCACAAGTCAGGCGCTTGCCGACAGGGTAAACGATTCAAATTCAAAGGTGCTTGTCACCGCCGACGGCGGATGGAGGAGAGGCAAGGTTGTCGAGCTCAAGAAGATAGCAGACGACGCGCTGAAGCAGTGCCCCTCGGTGAAAAAAGTCGTCGTGGTGAAAAGGACCGGGCAGGAGGTTGATATGGACCCGTACAGGGACTTCTGGTACGGGGAGCTGATGAAGGGTGCCGAAAGCCACGTGAAGCCCGTGGCGGTGCCGGGGAACCATCCGAGCTACATTCTATACACTTCAGGCACCACAGGCAAGCCGAAGGGCGCCGTCCACAGCACCGGCGGGTACATGCTCTGGGTCTATTACACGCAGAAGGCAGTATTTGACATGAGGGACGAGGACATATACTGGTGCACTGCGGATGTCGGCTGGGTTACTGGCCACTCGTATGTCGTGTATGGCCCGCTCCTCAATGGCGGGACATCCTTCCTTTATGAGGGAGCGCCGGACTTCCCTGAGCCGGACAGGTGGTGGCGGATGATAGAGGAATACGGCATCACAATTCTGTACACCGCCCCTACGGCCATAAGGTCATTCATGAAATTCGGCGACAAATGGCCGCATATGCACGACCTCTCCTCCATCAGGCTGCTCGGCACGGTCGGCGAGCCGATAAATCCGGAGGCATGGAGCTGGTACTACAGGACAATCGGAAGAAACCGCTGTCAGATAGTGGATACATGGTGGCAGACGGAGACGGGGGGCATAATGATCAGCCCGCAGACCGGGACAACGCAGATACCGCTTAAACCGGGTTCGGCGAGCGTGCCTCTGCCCGGCGTCGATGCGCATGTGGTAGATGAGTCTGGAGGGGAGCTGCCCGAGAACACAAAAGGTTTCCTTGTCATCAATCACCCGTGGCCCGGTCAGTTTCTGACTCTCTGGGAGGACAAGGAGCGTTTCGATTCTGTGTACTTCAAACGTTTTCCAGGCAAGTACTATGCCGCCGACTACGCAATGAAGGACCACGACGGTTACTTCTGGCTACTCGGAAGGGCGGACGAGGTCCTCAAGATAGCGGGACACAGGATCGGGACGATAGAGCTCGAGGACATTCTGATATCCCATCCTGCCGTGGCGGAATCAGCCGTCATAGGCAAATCCGATGAGGTCAAGGGCGAGTCACCTGTCGCGTTTGTCGTCCTTCGTCCGGGGCACGGGCCCACACCGGCGATGAGGCGCGATCTTATGGACCATGTCCGAAACAGCATGGGCCCGATAGCAGTCCCAGGCGCGCTATATTTCGTCGAGAAGCTGCCAAAGACGAGAAGCGGCAAGATAATGAGGCGGCTGATAAAGGCGGTCGTGGAGGAGAAGGCGCTTGGAGACGTGAGTACGCTCGAGGATTCATCCAGTGTCGATGAGGCCGAGAAGGCCTACAGGGAGCTGCAGGCCGAGATATACCGCGGCGGTTGAAGCCTACCCGCCGCCCACAATCCTTTTGAGCATGTCAGGATGGTTGGAGGAGATGCTGTCAGGTTTCATTGATATCACCTTGACCGCATCCTCTTCGCGATCCATTACCCAGGGGTGCACGCTGTAGCCGTTTTTGTGCAGTAGGCTCACCGATTCATTCCTGAGCCTCTCCCACTTGGGAAAGAAGCACTGGACAAGGAATTCCTCTGCGACATCGATGTAATCGTCCGGGGGGTCGGCCGTGAGAAGTCCAGTGCTCAGCTCAGCGTCCAGCTCCCTTATGTTGAGCAGTATTTCGGGGTCGAACGCAATGAATACAGTCCTGTTCCTGCGGCTCTTCCTCAATGACATCAATTCGGCAATCTTCTTCTCGATCCCCGGATAGACTTCGTTGCCGTGTTTTATCTCCACAAGCGCGTATGCGGCGGGCGTGATGAAATCAAGCGCTTCCTCCAGTGTTGGTATCCTTTCCCCCCTGAACCCGGAAGCGTACCATGAGCCTGCGTCGAGTCCCCTCAGGACATTGGACTCGGTATCCCTGATGAATCCGCTTCCGTTTGTGGTCCTCTCAAGAGACTCGTCGTGCATCACAACAAGTCTTCCGTCAGAACTCTGATGTATGTCGAACTCAACTGCATCCGCGCCTATCTCCAGCGCCCTGGAGAAGGATGATATCGTGTTCTCGGGAGCAAGGGCAGACGCGCCCCTGTGCGCCACAATCATTGGCCTTGACCTGTCTTTCCTGTATTCAGTAAAACCGTTGACAGCAGTCATGCAACCTACCCTTGGAAGGCGGGGACGATTCTGTGGACATCAGAAAATTCGTCATACTTAATCCTTCGCCGCAGGGCATTTCCCCCGTTGCCGAACATTGACAAACGATCCGGGCTCAAATATAAGAAGAGGAGGCTTGTATTTATATGCAAACCGGTGTGATAAATGCGCAAGGGTGGAAACTGAATGGAGCTGGAACTTTCTGAATTTTTCAGTGAGATTTATGAAAAGGACGAAAAAGGGATTCCACAATTCAAGATACTTTCAGGTGGCAAGTGGTATTTCCCGGACAACGGCAGGTTCATTGACGTCGTCAGTCCGATAGACAACTCTGTAATAGCACGCATCTCCGCAGCAGAGAACAAGCACGCCGACAGGGTCCTGGAGGATGCAGCTGCGGCGAGGCCGCTAATACGCAGACTTCCTGCCATTGAAAGAATGGATGCGATGGTGAGGGCATCGTCCCTTCTGGAGCAGCAGTTTGATTCGATGCAGAACTCAATCGTTGTGAACAACGGCAAAACACTTGCGGATGCGGCAGGGGAGATAACATCCACAATGCACCGGCTCACACTTGTTTTCGAGGAGGCGCGGAAGATATTCGGCGACTACCTGCCGGGCGACTGGGCCGAGGAAAACATAGGCAAGTATGCACTGATAATAAGGGAACCGGTTGGCGTTGTGCTCGCAATTGCGCCATTCAATTATCCGCTCTTCATAACATTCACAAAGGCAATACCTGCGCTGCTGGCAGGAAATTCAGTGATAATCAAACCCCCAAGCGCTGATCCTCTTCCGGCCCTTCTCATGGCTGAGATAATGCTGAAGGCGGGCATTCCCCCTCCCTCGCTTAGCACGATTACAGGACACGGCTCTATTGGCAGCTACATGGCAAGGCATCCGACGGTGGATGTCCTTACATTCACGGGAAGCACGGAGATCGGAAAGAAGCTCAGCGAGATATCCGGTATAAAGAAGATACACCTGGAGCTCGGAGGTAAGGGCGTGGCAATCGTCCTGTCCGATGCAGACCTGGAGACTGCTGCCACGAAGGTGCTTGCGGGCGCGCTCAAGAATGCAGGGCAGAGATGCGACGCAATAAGCAGGGTTCTTGTCCAGAGTGAAGTCGCGGCCCGGTTCGGCGAACTGCTCAAATCAGGAATAAGGGATTGGACTGCCGGTGATCCCAGGGATTCGAAGTCAAAAATCGGCCCGCTTATAGACAGCAGTGCGGTCGAACGGGTCATGAGGCTCATAGACGACGCAGTCCGGAAGGGCGCCAAGCTTGCCTCCGGCGGAAAGTCCAGAGGCAACTTTGTCGAGCCCACTCTGCTTCTGGACGTTCCACTGAATGCGGATGTGATGTGGGAGGAGACATTTGGGCCAGTTGTCCCTGTCTCCAGTTTCAAAACGGTGGACGATGCAATCGAGATTGCAAACAAATCGGAATACGGGCTTGATTCGGCCGTTTTCACCAAGAGCCTCCACCTCGCCTGGAAGGTCTCCAAGCGGCTTGAGGTCGGAGAGGTGACAGTCAACAACTTTCCAGCGCATGGCGTCGGATTCTTTCCCTTTGGCGGCGTGAAGGAAAGCGGACTCGGACGGGAGGGAATAGGCTACAGCATCGACGAGTTCACTAACATGAAGACAATAGTATTCGACACTGGTGCGGCGAGGATATGGCAGCTTGAGGAGCAGGGGAACGACACCGAGCCCGCCGGAAAGGCGAGATGAACAATTCAGCCGAGCAGCGCTTCCGCCATGGCGGCTATCAGATTCCTCTGCCTGTCTGACTTGACGACTGCGGAAGCAACTAGCGCGCCATCGGCACCCAGCTCCACAGCCTTGGATACATCATCGGCTGTCGTGACTCCCGCGCCTGCGATTATTGTGATGCCAGAGTTCACCCTTCTGATCGCGTTTACCGACTCAGTTATGATTTCTGGCCTTGCCTTCGACACAGAAACACCCTTGCCAATCAGTTCCGGCGGCTCAATCGCAACCATGTCAGGACAGAGGGCACTGACAGCGGCCGCGGACCTGACGGTGTCTGCGCACGCAACTGTCTTCATTCCCAGTTTCTTTGCCCTTTCGACAATAAATTCCATCTCCCACAGCCCGAGCCTGTGCTCACTGTGGTTCAGAAGTGTCCCCGCGGCACCCGCAGACCTCAGCATCTCAAGTGAATGGTAACCGGTCGTGGCACCGGGCTCAACAGGATCGGTGTGCTGCGCATATACCACCGCCCCTGCGGAAGAAGCATGATGGAGCCAAGGCGTCGGGGGGCAGACAACCACGTTTATTCCTGTTTCAATTGAGACTTCGCGCGCATAACCGGCGATCGTAAGTGATGAATCGGCAAATGACTCCGCATATCCCTTGAGGTTGAGCAGGAGGCATCTCTTGTCTGTGGATTGCATGTGTCGCACGCCCGATGTCAGCGATGTACGCACCTTTAATCTTTCCCAGCCTTCCTGCTGAAAGCAAGCTCATTCTGGGAAACGAAGTCCCGCAGCAGTTCATCAACTGGCATCACCGACAGCCTCGGATTTCTCACGAGTGGAGAGTCGTTGAACAGGCCGGATGACTTGACGGTCGACAGCGCAACCGGACGCTTCAGCCTCCTGACTGCTCTTATTCTGACCGAGGGCGAACCATTCTTCACGGAGGCTTCGACGCACAACGCCAGGCCAACGATGCTCTTCTGTTCTCCGGTGTGGTAGTACAGTATTTCGTCCCCCGCCTTTACACACCTGAGGTTCTTGAGTGCAAGATTGTTCCTGACTCCCTCCCATTCAACAACACCATCCATCTGGAGATGTTCGAAGCTGTAGTGGTCTGGTTCCTCCTTGAAAAGCCAGCAGGACATGCGATGCCGATATGAGTGCCCGTATTTAGATGGTACAGGGGTGAAGAGCAGGAGAAGGAACAAGCAAGGCCCAGCTCGCTCACAGGGATTCATTCAGAGTTGTAATCCTTATCGCTAGAAGAAGAAGGCCCGCTGCAATCGAGACAACGCCAGCTATCTCTTCGGGATACTGGAACGGCTGCAGCTGATAGAACTCCGCGTATGAATACACTGTGACATTCCGTACTGTGCTGCCTTCATTTGAGATGTTTATGAAATAAGTCATGTCCACCGGCTGTACAGGGATGGACATGTTCGTCGAATAATCAGCCGTGCCGTGCATCACCTCGTTCTGATAATATGTCTTGCCGTATCCGTAGGTCAGGTCAGTCACTACCACGTAGTTGTAGACCGAGTAGTTCAGAACAGTACCGCTTCCCAGTGTGAATGAGATTGTTGTTGCCTGGTTGTAGGGTGTCCCGAACTTGAATGAAGCATTTTCACCGGGCTTCAATGTAAATGCACTTCCCCCGGTAGCGTATTTTTGCAGTACCTGTCTTGGTGACGCTGCTGATATGTTGAAGAGAAGGATGCCGAAAACGAGAACGGCAATGGAAGCGAGCAGCCAGCGATCGCTGAGTTTCGCCAGCAGTGTCTTGATGCCATAATGGAGGCCTTTTTTCCGCTTGTGCTTTATGACAACCATTGTCCCTATATCGGGACTCCAGGACCGCTATATTAATATTGAATTTTCCGGCAAAGCGGTGCAAATTGACCGCCGTCGCCGGGTCATACAGGTGAAAAGATAACCGACAACCTTGTCGCGACTATTATGATTCCGGTCAGCATAATGAGCAGGCCCGCAATCTCAGCAGGAAACTGGAATGGCTGGTACATTTCGAACTCGGAGAATGCAGTGATTGAAACACTGGGGTGCGTGTTTCCGACAGCGGTCATGTTTATGAAGTAAGTCGTATCGGCATAAATTGTGGGGAGGTATATGTTTGGATCTGTGCTGTTCGCAACGCCGCTACTCACCGGGAACTGGTAATAGTCGCTGCCGTACGGTCCCTGGACGTAGTTGTACTGATAAATAACGTAGCTGAATTCAGTTCCGTTTTTGATTGAGAAGATCAGATGTGGCGTCTCCCCGTGGATTGCGGAGAACTGGAGTGTCGAATTTTTGTCATGGGCCAGGAGAAAAGAGCCGCCGCCCGTTGGAACTCTCTGCAGCTGGTTCATTCCTGAAAGTGAAGACAGCTGAAAGATCGCCAGTCCAAGAAGGGCAATAGCAAAGGCCACAACTAGAAGCCTGTCGTTCAGCATGTGTCTGAGCAGCCTTGTATACCTGTAAGTCCAGCTCTTCTGCCTGACCCTTACCTCTACCATCTACAGTTTTCCCAATCGACCACTGGCTATATTAGGTTTAAATCGGCAGATTTATATTTCTAAAGAATGGCAGGGGCACAGGGCCCGGCTCTGGCCAGCTGTAAAGTTCCTCTGACTGCGCACAACGCCTGAAAGTCAATTTACAGACTCGATTATGCCTGTGGTGTATAAAACAGGACATAGGGAATATTTGCGACTGCAACATCAACCGCTGCCATGCATTACTCCTCGCAGTCCGTGGGTGTATTCGGAATCACGGGCTATGCCGGCACTGAACTGATGAAATTGCTGTCCATTCATCCAAGGTTTGAACTCACTTTCGCCCAGTCGAAGAGCGCCGTTGCGAACACGGTCGGGGATATGTTCCCGCTTCTCAATTCCTTCGGTGGAGTCAGGATATCCAGGGAGAATGACGCGGAAGGCATCGACATGGCGTTCCTGTGTCTTCCCGCGGGTGAAAGCATGGGTATTGTTCCCGGCCTGCTCAAGAAAGGGGTGAGAGTCGTTGACCTCGGCCCAGACTACAGGTTAAAACCTGCGCGCCTCTTCGAGTCTGTATACGGAACCAAGCACACCGATCCTGAAAACCTGGAGTCAAGCACATACGGTGTCACGGAATTGAACATGCAGAAGATAAGCGAGGCACCTGTGGTCGCGAATCCGGGCTGTTACCCCACGGCTGCACTTATCGCTCTTTCCCCCATTCTTGACATCATCAGCGGGAGTATAATCATAGATGCGAAAAGCGGCACCTCCGGCTCGGGAAAGGAGCCGAGTCAGTTCAACAACCATTCAGAGATAGGAGAGAATGTAAAACCATACAACCCGAACAGGCACAGGCATCTTCCAGAAATAGCTACTCAGCTCGCTGCAGTCAGCGGACACTCTTATGACCTTACATTCGTGCCGCATCTCGTTCCGATTGTGAGGGGGATAGAGGAAAGCATCTACCTTCCAGGCACTCCATATGACGGTGTGCTTTCCAGGCTGAAGTCATTCTATTCAGGATCGAAGTTTGTGCATGTTGTGGATGAGGCAAGCATCAATATGGTGCTTGGGACAAACCACTGTGTTCTCCAGGTCTCCGACCTGGGCAACGGCACGGCCATTTTCTCATTCATAGATAATCTCGGGAAAGGTGCGAGCGGGCAGGCTTTACAGAATGCAAATGTAATGGTGGGATTTCCAGAAGAGGCGGGGCTTCTCGCTTCCGGTTCCGGTGTGGGTCGGTAGAATTGAAAGTTATAGAGGGCGGTGTAAGCGCTCCCGCTGGATTCAAGGCAGCCGGGGGCAAGGGCGGAATACGGAAGTCAGGAAAGAATGATATCGCGCTGATCTTTTCAGAGCGGATTTGCAACACGGCTGCTGTTTTCACCACGAACAGGCTGAAGGCAGCATGCGTGCTAATCACTTCCAGCCACCTCAGGCAGACAGGGGGCAGGCTGCATGGCGTGGTCATAAACAGTGGCAATGCAAATGCACTGACGGGGAAGCAGGGGTTGCAGGATGCAAGGGAAATGGCCTACACAGCCGCAAGAATGCTCGGTGCAAAAAGAAACCAGATGGCTGTCTGTTCCACGGGCATTATAGGTGAAATGCTTCCGATGCAGAAGGTGAGGAACGGTATTTCCCAGACAATACCGCGTCTTTCCGACTCTGTTTCGGCGGGTAGTCAGGCGGCTGAGGCGATACTGACAACCGACACAACAAGAAAGGAATTTGCAGTCTCATTGACACTCTCCGACGGCCGCAAAGTCACAATAGGCGGAATGACAAAGGGATCGGGCATGATATCCCCGAAAATGGCAGGCCTGCATGCCACCACCCTCACATTCATAACAACAGATGCGCCGATCGGCACGCGATACCTGCAGAGCTGCCTGGAGAAATTTACCGAGCAGACATTCAACATGATATCTGTCGACGGAGACCAGAGCACAAACGACACAATACTCCTTTTTTCAAACGGTGCCGCGGGCGGGCCCGAAATAAGGAAGGATGCGAACTTCGAGGAGGGGCTGAGGCGAGTCATGTGGGAGCTTGCCAGGAAGGTCGCGCTGGACGGAGAGGGTGAAACGAAGCTCCTAACTGTCAGGGTGGAAGGCGCTCGCAATGACAGGGATGCGTCCCTGGCCGCGCTTTCAATTATCAAGTCAAACCTCGTCAAAAGCGCTGTCTTCGGGGGCGATCCAAACGTTGGAAGGATAGCGTCAGCAATAGGCAATTCTGGCTGCGCCGCCGATTTCTCAAGACTTGAGGTTTGCGTCGGACCGTGCGCCGATGTCAAGATAATATCAAACGGGCTGGTCACCGACCAGAAAAAGGCGGCAGCCTCCTTCATGAAGGAGCGGGAAGTGACTCTTACCGTCCGGCTTAACGGAGGAAAGGGTTCGGCAACATCTATGGGATGTGATTTGACTTATGGCTACGTCAGGATTAATTCGGCATACACCACGTAGGGAGGCGGCAACAGTTGTCGTCAAGAGCGGCGGCAGCCTGGTAGATTCGGATGTGAACATCGCCCTCCTGTGCGGGGAGATAGCTTCACTTGCGGAGGACTACAGCTTCGTCATAGTAAATGGCGGCGGCAGGGAGATTGACAGGCTCTGCAGGGCGCTTTCCATCCCGGTGGAGAAAGTGGGAGGTCTGCGCATAACAACCCCCGAGGTCCTGTCTGTTGTCCAGATGGCGCTTGCCAAGAGCTCCAACGCTGTTGCATCATGCCTATCGTCGCTCGGTGTCAGGGCGGTCCCAATTCCAGCATTCGCCGCCATGACCGTTACGGTTGAAAAGAGACAGCCGGTGCAGTCGAGGGATCTGGGGCTTGTCGGCAGTGTTGCAGAGGTGGACTGTTCCCTCATAAACCTGCTCCAGAAGGAAGGAATTGTGCCTGTCGTCTATCCCGTCTCGGCCGACAGGCTCTCCCAGTTGCATAATGTCAATGCAGATGAGATCGCATCCAGGCTTGCATCGGAGCTGGGCGCAGGCGCCCTCCTGATGTTGACCGATGTTGAGGGCGTGCTTGTCGAAGGCATTGCAAGGGAAGTGATACGCACTTCGGAGCTTGATGATTTCGCCCGTTCAGGGTGGATTACGGACGGCATGCTTCCGAAACTGGATGCTGCCGCCGGCGCGGCGTTGAATGGTGTTTCACGCGTGTGCATACTGGATGGCAGGAAGAATGGTGTTGTCAGGGAATACCTTAAGGAAGGAAAAGCAAATGGCACTGAAATACAGAAGTGAGCCTGGTGTGAAGAAAGATGAGGCGCTGCTGGGCACATACAGCAGGCAGCAGGTTTCGTTCGTGAGGGGCAAGGGATGTTCCGTCTGGGACAGCAACGGAAGGGAATATCTCGATCTCGTGGCCGGGATAGCAGTCAGCAGCCTCGGGCACAATCATCCGAAACTAGTGGCTGCTGTTTGCAATCAGGCGACAAACATAATGCACTCCTCCAACCTCTATGAAATACCGAACCAGTCAACGCTTGCATCGAGGCTTGTCAAACATCTTCCCGGCGGCTGGAAGGTCTTCTTCAGCAACAGCGGTGCGGAGGCGAATGAAGCAGCTATAAAGTTCGCATTCAAGGCAACGGGAAGAAGCAAGATAGTCTCGACTCTGAATTCCTTCCATGGAAGGACTGCAATGACTCTTTCAGTCACTGGCCAGCAGAAGTACTGGAAGGGGTTTGAACCA
>JAKAVR010000051.1 GCA_021817225.1 Thermoplasmata archaeon | reverse complement strand
TTTTGATGAAAATCTGCAGAGGCTTTACACATTTCTTCCCCAAAGTCGCTCGATCGGTGTGTATCAGGCGTAGATGGCTATCGTCTGCGCATGAGCAATGAGAGGGATTTGCTTGGATAATCAAACTTATCCTGTTTGTCCGACATGCCACTAACTGTCCTGCAATTTCACAGGCTTATGCATGCAGGGCGGCCATGGCCCTCAAATCAGGCCCCTCCCATTATGGCTCAATTTTGAAACCGGCTACGGCACTGGGTACAGCTTAAAAGAGCCAGGTTCCTGCATGTTATTCAATACTGGATTGGGTTTTATACTACCTTCGTGTAGAAGATCCAATTCCCGTTATCCAATAATCTCAAGTAGTCTTGGAAGGCGGTCAGAATGGAAGCAATTATTGTTGAGCATTTGACTAAAAAATTTGGCGATTTTACAGCCGTTGACGATTTGACTTTCAGTGTGAACAAGGGTGAAGTCTTCGGACTGCTCGGCCCAAATGGTGCAGGAAAAACAACAACTGTGAGAATGCTGAGCTGCCTTATTTCGAGCACCAATGGCAATGCCACCATCAGCGGTTACAATATCACCAATAAAGATGACGCCATGAAAATACGGAAGATCACGGGCATAGTTCATGACGATGTCGGTCTCTACGAAAATCTCACAGCATATGAAAACCTCCTTTTCTTCGGAAGAATGTACGAGGCGCCCGACAAGACAATTAAAACCAATATCGAAAGATACCTGAACATGCTGGATCTGTGGGACTGGAAGGACAGGCAGGTTTCTTCATTTTCCAAAGGCATGAGGCAGAAAGTTGCAATTGCAAGGGCGCTCGTCCACGATCCGACAATACTTTTTATGGACGAACCAACAGCAAATCTGGACCCTGAAGCGTCCAAAGTCATCAGGGAAACAATACTCAGCCTCAAGAGCGAGGACAGGACAATATTCCTGAACACCCATAATCTCGATGAGGCTCAAAGGATCTGCGACAGGATAGGCGTGTTGAAGACGAGAATGATCGCTGTGGACACGCCTGTCAGCCTGGAGAAGTCCATGACTGGTAGAAGAACAAACATAGTTCTCGATGCTGTGAGTGAGGGTATACTGGATGCTGTGCGTGCGTTGAAGCCATTGAGTCTGGAAGTACAGGGCAGGACTCTGGTCTTGGAATTGTCAGATCCTGCGAAGGAGACACCGGTCATAATTACATCCGTAGCAGCAGCAGGCGGCAAGATCACGACAGTAAATGAGACAGGTGCCAGCCTGGAGGACGTCTATCTTAAGCTAGTGAAGGAGTGATTTCATGAGACTTTGGAAATCGTGGATTATTGCCAAGAAAGACTTGACAATGATGATAAGAAGAAGAGCCCCGCTGGCTATTTTGATAGGTCTGCCTGTTGGAATGGGAGCAGCACTACCGGCCGTCATTGAAAGCGTCATCAGCAGGAAAGGTTTCTCTGCTGCTGTGGATTCGAATCTAATAAGCGCCTTTGGGTTTTTCTTCGTTATTCTTGCAGCGCTTATTCCGCTTTACATCTCCTCGTACAGCATAATCGGCGAGAAAGTGGAGAAAAGCCTTGAACCCCTGCTTTCCACACCCACTACCGACGGGGAAATACTCATGGGCAAGTACATCGGAACTTTTATTCCGGCAGTTTTTTCGATCTACCTTGGGGCTGCTGTCTACATGGCACTCATGGATGCATTTACCAGGAACGATTTTGGTTACCTGTTCTTCCCGAACTGGGGCTTCACGCTTCTGCTGGCGACTGCGGTACCGCTCTCGTCGACTTATGCAATCACGCTCAGCGTGTTTATCTCTTCCAAATTCAGCAACGTCATGAGTGCATATCAAATGGGGGGCCTGACATTGTTGCCTTTCTTGGCACTCTATGTCCTTGGTGAGATCGGACTGGTGACGCTTGATAACACGACAAATGTGCTGATAATCTCTTCTTTCCTCTTGCTCGTCACGATACTCATGTACTTCATCAGCAGAGCGACATTCGGCAGAGAGAAAATTCTGACAGAATGGAAATGACAATGACGTGACCAAAGAGCCTGATAGAACACCGTCACTGAAAATGTGATAGCCGGAAGTAGCGAATATTTTGCCAGAGAATTTGGCGGAAGCAGCGACACACATTCTCTTTAGACGAAAGTTATAGAGTAGAAGACAGGCGTTACCCTGCCTCCCCTCATCGAACCGTACGGGCCCGTTTCGGGCATACGGCTCACCGACAGACTTCACGTGATGGCATTATACCTTCTGCGCAATCGGGGCGGCGGCCCTGTGTCCATTATTGGGGTTGCCGATTTCTTCCATTTGGGCATGTTGTGCTGTCTGCAGTACATTATCATGAGACGGTATCTCGCATAATCCCACACAGCGTTGAAGGCGGTTGTTGCAGAACTGTAGACAAAGTAGTTTGCCCATCCGTTGAGGACGGGAACAAGCTGCTCCCTTGCCTGTTCTGGTGTCGTGTTCGCCAGCCTGCTCCTGTGCGTTATCTCAAGCACCTTCGACCTTATCTTCTTCTTCGATGAAGAGGAGGGGAACCAGTTTGTTACCCGTTTCTTCCTCCTCCTCGAATAATGCCTCTCGAACGTGAAGCCCAGGAAATCGAAGCCCTCCTGTGCCTCCACAATGCGCGTCTTCTGCGCATTGAGCTGCAGTCCGATGGACTGCATGATTTCATCGAGCTTTTCCTTCACCCTTGCCGGATTGCTGTTCGAGAGGATGACAAAGTCGTCGGCATAACGGATGAGGTGGGCATCTCCGTTGTTCCTCATCCATATCAGTGAATGCTTCCACTGCTTGTCGAGCTGATCGAGGAATATGTTCGCAAGGAGCGGCGAGAGAGGGGAACCCTGCGGTGTTCCCTTCTCCTGCGTGTGTATCTCGTTGTCTTCCATGATGCCTGCGTCGAGGAATTGCCTTATCAGGTGGAGCATTGCTCCGTCCGATATCCTCTTTGCTATGCGCATCATCAGGTCATGCCTTGGTATGTTGTCAAAGCAGGTCGTTATGTCGGCGTCAACGACATGCTCGCATCCGAAGTTGAGATATTTCACTATCTCGTCGACTGCGTCATGCGCCGACCTGCCCGGTCTGAAGCCGTATGAGAACGGTTCGAAGTCGCACTCGAACAGCGGTTCAATGACAATCTTGACCGCTGTCTGCACGATCCTGTCCCTGACAGTGGGGATGCCCAACCCCCTCTTCTTGCCGTTCGGCTTAGGTATCCAGACCCTCCTGACCGGTGAGGGTCTGTATGTGCGTTCACTGAGTTCCTGCTGTATCTGTTCGAGCAGTTGCTGTTCTCCCTGCTCGAGTATGCTCCTTACTGTTATGCCGTCTGTTCCTGCAGACCCACCGTTCTCTTTTACCTGTTTCCATGCCTCCAGTAGGAAGTCCATCCTGCAGATTTTGTCATACAGGGAGTGGAACCTCCTTGCGCTGTCTGTTTTGGCCATCTCGTACAGCATCGAACACATTTCGCTGACACTCTTACCCATGTACTACACTCCGTGATTTGGACTGCCACGAAACACTGTCCGATGCGTGTCTGAAGTCAGGCCCCTTCGCATCCCTGCCCATTACAGGCATTTCACCGCTACTACGAACCTGTCTGTCTACCTGCTCGCCATCGTGTGCCACTTCGCTGTTGTTTATAGGCGCACTTACCTCACGTTTCCGGAACGGTTTACTCCAGCCCGCATTAGGGCGCTGTATATGTTTCCGCCGTTCCGTTACGCTCATCAGAGCGACGCCGGTCCTCCCGTTTTCCTGTGAACAGCCTTCCCCGCATGCCCAGCCTGATACGCCGGAGGGCCGGCACATCTCAACTGGATATGATGTGCCGTGCTGCCTTCGCCTTCCACGAACAGGCTCGGCGCCCTCACTCACCACATTGCTGTGGGATATACTTACGACGCTACACACGGCTTCACTCATGTTTGGGCCTGCGGATTCGCGTTGGGGTCTCACGGCCACGTGGGTCGGTATATCCCCTTTGTCAGTTTGCTTGGAATGTACTGATTTCTCAGCCACTCTCTCCCTCGCTACATGTTTTCCGGTTCTTGACATGGTCAGACTTCCACTGACTGGTTGTTCACCATCGACGGCGCACTCGTAGTTTATATACCCCTGTCTACACCCGGAAACGTGGTCTCTTCGCCGAATGAAAAGAGATGGATGATGGATGCCGTCACATCATCCATCTTTGTGAGCTTCCTTATCGCTTGTATATCGCCGCCCTTCACAATCAGTTCACCCACCTGCAGTTTCTCCAGTTCCCACAGTGCCTGTTCCGGTGTCATGTCCATGCCGCCCTCTTTCAATCCCAGCCCCATGACGGAGCGGAGCTGGTATGCAAGCGCATGCACATAGACATGGCCGAGCACATGCTCCCTTGTCGACAGATACACCGGACCCAGGCCGAGACACGATTTCAGCGTGCGTATGGCTTTCTCAATCCTGTCCCTCGATCTGTATGCCCCGACTATGTCAGCATCGCTCATGCCCTTCTCAGTTGTGACATAGACCTGGTAGCCGTCCGATGACTCGCCCTTCTCGACACTGGCGCTCTCCTTCACGGTGAATGCCAGACCCTTCCCTCCCTTCACCTGCAGGAAACGCCTGACGCCGTGTTTCCTCAGTATCGTGCCTATCTTCCTGTCCCTCTCTGAACGGTTTTTCACCCTTCCCTTTTCGATGCTCGCAGAGAGTGCATCGAGCTCATTCACGACCTTCACAATCTTCGCCCTCCTGCCGTCGCCGTTCCTTCTCGCCACGTCGTCATTCCACGTGACGACCCATTTCAGTCCGTTGCGTATGAGGGAGGAGGCGTACACGCCATCGCCGATAACGTTCCATTCTGTGTGCGGACCGAGTGCATCGAGCAGTTTGAGTCCCTTCGGCTTCGACTTGAGTGCGGCAAGGAAGTGCTCCTTCCTCCTCTTCCATGTCAGAATGTTCTTCATGCTCGCATACCCCCTGTCGACGACACGGGGTGCATGGGGAATGCCGTAACCGGTGAGCCTCCTGTTCACTCTCTTCAGCGTCTTTGCATCGTTCGTGTCGCCCGGAAAGACTTCATGGCCGAGGAGCACGCTCTTCTGGTCGAGCATGAATGTTATGAGTATCTGCCTCCGCCTGCTGACGCCGCCGCTCTTGCTCCTTCCGAAATGGGCGATGAGGCGGCAGAGCGTGCCTTCGAGCTCAAGAACTGTAGAGTCAATGTCGATGCGCTCGCAGCTGTAGTCGAATAATTTCCTTATCCTCTCATAGAGGAACTTTTCCCATTCAGCGGTCCTCTCCGGCTGCAGGTAGTCGAGTGTGTTGAGTGCGGCATCGTATGTCACCACATCGGGAGGCAGTTCGAGGAACCACGGCAGCGGGCTGCGGGCATACCATTCGACGAAGCGCCACACGCTGCCCGGCCGGAATGCGGCGTAAACAGCCAGCGCAAGCGTCATCCTGCCGAGGGAGGGGCCTCCCCCCTTCGCACCCTGCCTGTCTATCATTGCAACAATATCGAGTCTCTGAGCAATGAGCACAAGCACGTATTCCGGACCGTATGAACGAACTGTTCTGAGATCATATTCACTGAGAGACGGCGGCGGCGCGGGATAGCCGAGTTTGACAAGCAATGCGTCAAACTCATACAGCAGGGCAGCATCACCGAGTGCCCTCACCTTCTCAATCCTGTCACGCACCTGCTGAACGGAGAGTCCGTCCAGGCGGCCGAGGTAGAGCAGCACATTCTTCCAGTGTTTGTTATCCCCACGTTGAGAGGACAGAATATAGTGATAATTGTGGCCTCTCACTCGTTTTGTGCTCAGATACACACAAGGCAAATGTTATCCCCACAATATAAAGATTTCCCGATATTCATCGGAAAATAGCTACACGACATTATCCCCACATACTCATGACATTTTCAGATTGAGAAGGAAAATGTGAAAACATAATATGGATCCGCAGTGGTCAGCAGCGATAAACAGTATTTAAACTACGAAACTTTCGTTTAGACCACAGATCGCCCGGTTTATTCTCAT
This sequence comes from Thermoplasmata archaeon, assembly GCA_021817225.1. GTDB lineage: Archaea > Thermoplasmatota > Thermoplasmata > Sysuiplasmatales > Sysuiplasmataceae > JAJZXY01. Next base: position 4,920 of record JAKAVR010000051.1, on the reverse strand, counting down.
TTGTCTCGTCTCAGGAATCAACAGACTGAGAAACAAGATTTCTGACTCTGAGTCATGGTTGAATGCGCGGCAGGCATGGGTATGGCGGACAAGACGACGAGCAGAACGGGAGTCGGAAGTCATTGCACTGTTGCTCACCCGGGATACGGCAGCGATCGTCAAGCCTGAACAATATAAACTGCATCCGTTGCTGAAGACCTAATCTGTTAGGGAGAACTGCAATTAAGTCACCCTCGCTTTTGCCGAACATGTCAAATCGGAAACAGGAATTGAACGTCACAGGGAAAGACGAAATCGGTGTCTCCGTAAATCGCAGTGGCGAACATACCACAATAGACGTGAGATCATTGCCCCCGCCATCAAGGCACAGCAAGATTTTAGAGGTTTTCGACAAAATTAAACCCGGCGAAAAACTGCTCGTCATAAACGATCACGAACCGGTTCATCTTGTCCAGTTCATGAAACACGAGAGAAGAGATTTCGATGCATCGTCCTACACGGCTTATCAGCGGGGACCGAGGGAATGGATAGGAGAATTCCACAAGAACAAAGCAGGTGATGCCATTCACCCTGATCACATCTTCACGAGTTTTGAAAAAGAGAGGGCCTACAGCGAAGATTCATTCTCTCCCGTTCCGATATACTCCGATCCTGGATTCAGGGTAATTCTGACATACATCAAGGCGGGACAGTTCATACCCATACATTCGCCCGGCAGCGATCTTGTCTTCCTGATTCACAAAGGGAAAGGGACTGCAACGGCCGGCGAAAAGAAATACCAGGTTGGTCCGGGCGACATACTGATAGTCAAAAGAGGCGTGAAGAGAGGGATTATGGCGGAAACAGACATGGAGGCCATGCACCTTGTCACACCGCCTCCTGCAGACAAGGATCACGAAGAAGTAAGCAGCAAGATTGCACAAGGGAAATTCGAATAAGCCAGTGTCCCGGTCACCAACATGCAATCAGGGAGCGAAAAGAGGTGCCGATTGAAGTCGAAAAAGTGAGGAATTCAGGTATTCTTTTTTCCATGAGCTTCATGCTCATCGGCTTTGTAGCAGGCATCTTCAGGCTGTTCAAGGACAATAGCAGCTTCGACCTGACAGTGCTCGCACCGCTGTACCATCTGCATTCTCTCTTCATGGTATTCGGTTTTCTTGGAGGGCTGCTCATGACTGAAAGGATAGTTGGGTCTATGGGCATACCAGGCGCATATGGCACGTCATTTTCATTGCCAATGTTACTCGCTTCGATAGTTGGTTTGCTGCTGCTGACAGTGGGATGGCTGTTTGATAATCTGTACATAGCAGAGGCAGGAGGCATCGTGTTTGCCCTGGCCTCATTGCTCTTTGCAATAATGCTGCTCAGGCTCGGCAAAATTGCCCATGATTACTCCAGTTTTGGTATAATGGCAGGAGGAACTATATCCCTTAGCCTCTCGTCTTTAATCAGCGGTTTCAGGCTTCCAGTTGATGACTACCCGTTGATACTTCAGATGCTGCTCTTTCCCATGATTTTCGTGCTTGGCGAAAGGATCGAACTGGGCAAGTTCCAGTACTTCCCGTACAAGAAGCTTGCTAACAGGCTGGTCCTCATCGTTTTGTCGGCTTCTGTATCGCTCACATTTATATCATCTGTGTTTTGGACTTCGAACGGCCAGCTCTCAGAGCTCTTGCTGAGCTCGGCACTCGCATGCCTGCTGATCGCTTCAGTCGTCACGTTCGCGATCGAAAGAAAACGGAAGCAATATCCTGTCAGAACCAGCTTGCAGGCTTATGTCGACAAGGGTATACTGATAGCTTACTTCTGGCTTTTCCTGGGTGTGCTCCTGTTCCTTCTGAGGGTCAGCGGAATAACAGGTCTGTATGACGCGGCAATACATTCTATCGCGCTTGGCTTCATAGTCACATTCATTTTCGCACATGGCCCTGTGATATTCCCGACAGTATTGGAAAGGAATGTGAACATCGGGCGGCTGAGCTTCCTGCCCATCGTCACACTCACACTTTCAAACTGCCTGAGGATCTTTGGCGATATGTTCAAGCTGCCATTGCCCTTTCCCGCAGCTGGAATTCAAGCTGCATCCGCAATGGTGTCCCTTTCAGGTATAATCCTGGCCATGGGCGCCATTCAGTTTGCAGTCATGATGAAAAATATAGTGAGTACGGATTATGGAAAAAGGCTGAATGAGTCCTGACAGGCCGGGTTGAAGGGTGCTGTGACTCGAAGGGTGGACACTACGTTCCGCCCCATATGCACAAGGGCATTTTCGTTCTTGAACCAATTTTTGCAGGCAATACTGGACCTAATTCATTAGGGATGAATTCTATCCGCATGCAAGGGAATCCTTTTCTCGTGAAAATATGCTACATGCCCCAAAGTTTCTGGAAGAAGAACACAGTGAACTGATGAACTCATTGAGAAATGCATCTAAAACAGGTGATGAAACAGGAAAGGCTGTCGGGAGGCTCCTCGAAAAGCTCGAGCCCCACTTTCAAGATGAGGAGAGGCTGGTCACCCCTTGTCTTGCTGCCCTGACTCCACTGGCTGAGGGGGATATTACAGTCTCAAGGCAAATTACGCCTCTCCTGACAGAACTGGAAAGGCGGTACAGGGCCTTCTATGAGGAACACAAAGTCATCAGAGAAAGAGCCCTTGCTGTGAGGAATGTGGCGGCAAGGGATGGACATTCAGATATCGTGGACCTCATTGACGGCCTGACGCATCATGCGGAGATAGAAGAAGAGGTGCTGTATCCTGCAGCTCTTGTTTCTGGAAAATATGCCGCCGCAATGTCCCGCAAGACATAGGCGGGCGCGCATACAAGGGCACACTAGAAAGCAATGAAGAAAGAACATTGACTTTTGATACAGCGTCAGGCAGTGCGTGTTTCTCTTCAATGGCAGAAAGACAAAGAAGGAGCGATATTGTGCAGTTTTGCACTTCCAAGCTGGTGCCTGACGCCTCTACGGGAATGTAGTGCTTGCCACAAGGCACCCGAACGCCAGATTGTGAGTTTTGAAATTAGCCAGTCACTGCTTGCCTTCTAGACCAAGTCTCCTTGCCGCTTCCCTGACGCATGGAAAAGCTGTACTATTTTCCCTGTTGAAGTGACTCTCCATGAATTCATCCAGCTCTCTCCAGGCCATGGCCGAAGAATCGACGCCTGACATCAGTGTCTCCCTGAGTTTTCCTACCAGAGAATCTATTTCGATATGTTCTTGGAATATTCCGATGGATTCAGCCGCCCCCTCCCGTCCAAAGGCTTGCACTATCAGGAGAAGCAATGTTGACTCCTCATCCAGGAAATGCTGCACCAACGTCTCGTCCATCCCCTGGATTATCGACCTCGCAGCTTGGACATCTCTCCTCTGTATTGCTTCCCGAAGGGATGCAAGAGTTCCAATCATAATCACATGCTCTTTTTCGAGCAGTTCAAGCAGCCCGTCCAGTTCCAGTCCCCTTGGGCTCATTTTTTCACTCGAATCATACGCACTCCATGGCTGTGATGTGCAATTAGGATTCCGCATAAACGGGGTGCTGCGAAGGCTTTGCCAATGACAGTCCAAAGTCGTTCATGGTGAATTTCGCAGTCGGTTCCCGCACCGCGAATTGAGCTTCTGTAACCGTCATTCATTCTTTTCCTGCTTGACCTTTGAATCATGTGCCCTCAGTCCCTTCCTGATTGTTATCGAGAGATTGGCTGTGTGCATCAGCGCTGAAGCTAATATTAGCGCTATGCCGCCCACCATCAGAGGGAATGTCTGTCCAGGCGTGAAGTCCCCGGACAGAGCCAATGTCAACGCAATCGTTCCGAGGTTGATTGTGACCAGCTGGATTCTCGCCACAAGTATGCTTGCGATCTTGCCATATGCAATCCCCGGTATGAAAAAATATGAAATGCCGAAAACAACCATCGTCACAAACCCATAGAGTTCCATGACGAAGAATGCGTCCCTGTTAACGGTCAACAATCCGGTGACGGAAGAGAGAAGAAGGATCGGTCCTGCCACTAGATAGACGAAACCAATACGGACATAAGCAAGCGTCACGCCGCTCAGAATTCGTAGTGGGGTGGGCAACTATTTGTCAACTCCCGAGCTATTTGTACGCCCCAGACAGACAGGAGCACTGATGGCGATTGCAGTTCTCGAAGTTATCCCTTTCTCTGCCGAATTGACTTCAGGGTGTGATGTCTGAATGAAGTAATCGACCCAGGCTGCAACACCGAAGCCGTCGAGTTTGCCCCTCATTTAACGTCCTTCCGCCTGTCAGTGGATGTGGACAAAGAATGAGCTTGACAGATTTTTCCTTTTGTTCCTCCGCCTCCAAATGAGATAAATGAAGAATGTCAATGTCACCATCACAACGGTCAATACAATTGGTCCGTTCCATGACAAAAACTGATTCATTTGCCACTGACTCCCACATCGCGACATCTCGACTGAGTGTTGACTCATATTTCGCAGGATTCCCTAACAGATTAGGGAACAAACCGAATCATGGTTACCCATGAACAGCCCGAAGGAAGGTGTGCGGATGAAAAGGTGCAGACAGCTTTCAGTTCCAAATTGTTAATCCTTTTATCTTCAGATGGCTTAGCCATTTACGTTGCTTAAGACAAAGAGAATCTACGAGCTGCCCTCCAGCGATGACGGAGAGCGAATTCTTGTTGACAGGCTGTGGCCAAGGGGGCTTTCCAAAGAAAAGGCAAGAATCGACGAATGGATGAAGGAAATCGCTCCTTCCGACGAGCTGAGGAACTGGTACAGGCACGAGGATGCGAAATGGGATGAATTCAGGAACAGGTACTTTAGTGAATTGGAAACAAAGAAGGAGCTTGTAGACAGACTGCGTCAGAAGTCAAGAAAGAAAGATGTTACGCTTCTGTTTTCCACAAGGGCAGAGAAGAACAATGCG
>JAKAVR010000050.1 GCA_021817225.1 Thermoplasmata archaeon | reverse complement strand
TTCTTCGCCAGCCACGCATTCGAAAAGTACGATCCTGAATTTGTCAGTCTCTGCAGTGGAAGGAAGGACAACGTTGTTGTTGCTGGAGAGAATTTCGGATGCGGCAGCTCGAGGGAGCAGGCAGTGCATGCCATCAAGCATAATGGCGTGGCCTTTGTTCTTGCGAAGTCGTATCCAGACATCTTCTACAGGAATTCAATCAACAACGGACTGATTGTGATCAAGACAGACACCTCCGACATCAGGGAAGGCGATGAACTGGAGCTTGACATTTCAGGAGGCACGCTGCTGGACCTGAGCACAGGCGCGTCCCGGAAACTGCTCAACAACAGGAACGACCTCAGAATGTTTGAAGAGGGAGACAGGCTTAGCTATGTCCAGGAGAGACTGAAGGGCAGGCTGGGGAGGAAGAAGAATTGAGAGTTGGTTCGCTTGAAAGAGTATGTCATATCTGTGATCAGGGGAGACGGGATAGGGCCGGAAGTCGTGGCCGGATGCAGTACTGTGCTTCATAATGCGGCGTCGGCGGCTTCGCTGAAACTCGAATTCGTTGATGCTCCAGCGGGTGATGAGACTGGCAGGCTGAAAGGCAAGGCGCTGCCGGACAGCACGATTGAAACAATTACGCATTCAGATGCATGCCTCAAGGGACCCGTCGGCAAGAGCGCAGCGGACGTGATTGTCAGGCTGAGGCAGGAGCTTGACCTGTATGCAAATGTGAGACCGGCAAAAAGCCTTCCGGGAGTCAGGTGCCTTGATGCTGGTGTTGACATGGTAATAGTGAGGGAAAACACAGAGGACCTCTACAAGGGACTTGAGATTGAGTTCGACGGCGGCGTTCTTGCACTCAGGTCAATCACAGCGAAGGCATCGGAGAGGATCTCAAGATTTGCGTTTGAACTGAGCAGAAGCAGGGCAGGGAAGAAAAGCGTTGTCTGCGTCCACAAGAACAATGTGCTCAGGAAAAGCGACGGACTCTTTGTGGGAACTTTCTACAAGGTTGCAGGCGAATTCCAGGACGTGAAGGCGGAGGATATGCTTGTGGATTCGGCTGCAATGAATTTCATCAGAAAACCGTCAGAATTCGATGTTGTTGTCACCACCAATCTTTATGGGGACATTCTTTCAGACGAGACCGCCCAGGTTGTAGGCGGTCTCGGGCTAACACCCTCTGCGAACATAGGCGAGAAATACGCAATTTTCGAGCCGGTACACGGCTCGGCGCCTGACATCGCGGGAACCGGTACTGCAAACCCCACGGCAATAATACTCTCCGCTTCGATGATGCTTGACTGGCTGTCAAGAAGCAGGAAGGACAGTGACTGCCTGCGAGCATCGGAGATGATAAGAAAAGCTGTGCACAGGACCCTTGCGGACGGCGTTAAGACAAGGGATCTTGGCGGAAGCGCGGGCACCTCCGATTTTGCAGCGGCGGTGAGCAGCAGGCTCGAAATTCCATCGTGAATCGCGGCTCTCCCTCAAGCCAAGATGCGGATATTCAGTCAACGCCCCACTGCTTGTGCATCTTTGTTTCAATACCGAGCATGTTCAGGACCCTGCCGACGGTTATGTCCACAAGCTCCTCAATGCTTTTCATGCCGAAGTAAAAAGGAGGCAGAGGAGGCATAATCGTGCCACCTGCCTGATTCACTGCAAGCATGTTGTGCAGATGGATGGCATTCAGGGGCGATTCCCTGGTGAGCAGTATCAGCGGTCGTCTCTCCTTGAGCGCAACCATCGCCGCCCTTGCAACAAGATTCTGTTCAAAGCCAGTCGCGATTGAAGAAAGCGTCTTCATCGAACAGGGGGCAACCACCATGCCGTCGGTGTTGAAGGAACCGCTTGCAATGGGCGCCGTGAAATCATCCTCCCTGTAGTGGAATGTTGCATTCTTGAGCACTTCCTTGGCAGTGATTCCAAGCTCAATCCTGAGGGTCTCCTCCGCCGATCCAGTGACCACGGCATGAGTCTCAAGATGCTGGATCTTGCTGCATGCAAGCATGAGCCTGTAACCGTAGATCGAGCCTGTCGCGCCCGTCATGCAAACAACCAATTTCTTTTTCTGTATGTTCTCACCGCAGAAGAGCAATAGAGATGGCAGAAAAACCCTACGTCCGATTTAACTGTTTCTTCTCATCAGGGGCAGGCGCGTAATGCATCCAAAATTGACTGCCTGAAAACAATGAGCGTGAAATTAATTTCCAGCAACAGGACGATTCCAGGCACAAAACGCCCCGCGCCTGTTGAGCCGCCATCATACCAACTGTCTTTTGCCAGGAGGGCAATGATCCTTCTTGCCTCCGGGACCGTGCATGGCACCGGACTCACAATCGTGCCCCTTGACATGAGCGCTGGAGGGATGAGTTTCCAGGACTCCTCATACCGGGTGCGCAGGGGATCCTGAGAACTCTTGTGGCGCATGTTTGAGTGGATGTTAGCTCATGTTGTCCTCCATTCCTGTGGGCGACGCGCCCGGAAGGTGATGCTGTATGCTCCGCGACAGTCTTATCCATGATAAGCGATCAGTTGTCCGATCAAAATGACTGAGAAGGCGATGTTTGAGAAGGGTCTGAAAATCCGAAAGTCGGTCCTCGGCGAAGATTATGTGAATGAAGCGCTCGCAAAGGTTGATGATTTTACACGGCCTCTGCAGGAGATTGTTACCAGTTACTGCTGGGGAGAGATATGGGGAAGGGATGCGCTTCCGAAGAAGACGAGGAGTCTGATCAATCTTGCAATGCTCACTGCACTCAACAGGCCGAACGAGCTGAAAATACACGTTGCAGGCGCGCTGAGGAACGGATGCACAGAGCAGGAAATACAGGAGGTACTTCTTCAGGCGATGATTTACTGCGGTGTGCCTGCGGGTGTTGAGAGCTTCAGGATAGCCAATGAGGTCATAAAAGGGGGCAGGCAGACAGGCAGAAAGTGACTGTTCTGCGCCATGCGAGAAATGCTCCGCATGCAATGATCCGTGTCCTATAACGAGGAAGAATCTCAGGGTTTACAGTTCGTACGGGACCACGCCTGCAGACCTGCACAAGGCGATCGCCAGTATCTGAAAAGTCGACATCCCGAGTGGCAGGCTGTTCACGCACACATTCGTAATGGAAGAGGCGACAGAGGGACTCCGGTCCGTCGACAGGCTTGAGCCTGTCATTGGCCTCATGGACCACGACAAGTTTTGGCGGAAAAGTTGCTCAGGCTGCCCCTGCCTTCAGCATGAGGCGCTGCAGTTCGCTGGGACTTATGTGGCTTCTCTTGAGCTTCAGCTTGAACGGTGCAAGTGCATCTTCAACAGCCGCAATCGTCGCCGATATGGGCGTTCCGGCTCCTTCAGCCATTCCCCTTACTCCGAGAGTCGAAAAGAGGGACAGGACTTCAAGGTGGTCTATGTCATACTTCGGCAGGTCCATTGCCGTAGGGCAGAGATAGTCCTTGAATGTAGAAGTGAGCAGCTGGCCGTTCTCGTCATACTCAATCTCCTCGAACAGCGCAGCGCCGACCTGGTGCGCTATGGCCCCGTGAATCAGTCCGTCCACTATGTCGGGGTTGATCCTCTTCCCGCAGTCGTGGACTGTTGAGACACGCGTCACCTTCATTTCGTATGTCTCTATATCCACCTCAACCTCGACGAATGTGACCTCGTAAGTGTAGACAAGTGCGAGATTTGCGGTTCCGTCGGGATTCGGGAACGCGCTAGCTCCGTAGAAATCGTAGGATGGCCTGTATACATACTCAGCCTCAAGATCAAGGTCGAAGTCAGAGGGATATGCCGCAGAATCAAGGAGGGCCGATTTTGCTATTTCCCCAATTGTCATTTTTTTGCCCGTGCTCTCATCGATGACGCATTTGTTCCTCATCACCAGGTTCTTGATTTCGCAGTTCATCTTGTAGGCTGCAATCTTGAATATCTTCTCCTTGAGCAGCTTGCTCGCACCCACGAGCGCACCGGTCCCCATGACAGCCCACCTGCTGCTCGACGTAACAGAGTATGGGGTGTGCGGATCCCTCCATGAATCAAAACCCTGTCCGATCTGTATGTCGTCCGGAGTGACTCCGAGCTCGTCGGCGACTATCTGTGAATTCGCAGTTTCATGCCCCTGCCCCTGTGGTATGTCGCCCGCGCCAACAATGATGTTGCCGCCTTCGTCTATCCTTATCCTGGCTGCCTCCGAGTCACCCGACCCTTCATAGTCACGCCTGATTATCTTCTCCCTGGCATGGTTCGGTGGATTCGACTCCATTCCAACGGATACGCCGCATCCGATATACTTCCCATTCCGGAGCGCTTCCTTCTGCCTCTTCCTGAATGACTCGTAGTCGAAAAGCTTGGCTGCACGCCTCATTATCTCAGGATAGTCGCCGCCGTCGTACAGCGCCCCGTTCGGTGCCCTGTATGGCATTTCTTCCGGCCTTATGAAATTCTTCATCCTGAACTCGACAGGATCCATGCCGAGCTGCAATGCCGCCTCATCTATTATCCTCTCAAGCATGAATATGTGGTTTGCCTTCGCGTATCCCCTGTTCGGACCGCAAGGTGACTTGTTGGTCATCACTGCGAAAAGCTCTATCTGGAAACTCTTGAAGTTGTACAACTCCATGGGATTGCGGAGCTGGTTTATCACGCCACGAAGAAACAGGTACGCGCCGTAGTCGTGCACGCACTGAGTCCTGAGACCCCTTATCTGACCGTCGCTGTCGACAGCCAGTTCGGCGTCCCACCATGTCTCCTCGCTGTGGTGACTTGCGGCAAGCTGCTCCGATTGCGTGGATACCCACTTCACAGGCTTGTTGAGTTCCCTTGAGATCCAGCACATGAGTATCGCCCATTCGAAGTGGTGCTTGATCCCGAAGCCCCCTCCAATATCCGGATTATGGTAGTGGAATGCGCTCGTGGGAACACCGAGGGCATGTGACATGACCCTCCTCCTTGTGGGTGAGCACTGCAGCGAGCTTGTGACGTTGAATTCCCTTCTCTTCTCATTGTAATCTGCAATGACATTCAGCGGCTCGAGCGGAGATGATGTGAACCTTGGCACATGGAGTCTTTCGAGCTTGACTATCTTGTACGGGTTCCTGAATGCCTCATCTATGTCCCCGAAAGTGAATTTATCATGCCATGCAACATTCGTCCCGAGAAAGTCATGGACGAAGGCAGTTCCATCCTTCATTGCTTCGTATGCATCCATAACGGGTGGCATCACTTCGTAATCCACCTCAATTAGCGAAATAGCATCCTCCGCTATGTAGGGTGAGTCGGCAACAACGACGGCCACCGGTTCGCCAAAGTATCTGACCTTCTCCACGGCAAGAGGGTACAGCGCGAGCTTGTCAGCCGGGTCGGGACCGTCAGAATTCCATGCCTTCAACCCGCCACGGATCAGGTCGCCGGATGTGTAAACAGCGTGAACGCCGGGAAGCGCCTTCGCGGCTGAAATATCCACGCTCCTGATTTTTGCATGGCAGTAGGGGCTCCTGAGGGCCACAGCGTGAAGCATGCCTGGGACTCTGATGTCGGCCGTATACTCCCCCTTCCCCTGAACGAACCTGTTTCCTTCCTTCCTGGGAAGGCTCCTGCCGACCCACTTCTCTTCGGATACGGAGATTTTTTTCGCAACAACCGTTTCCATCATGTTTAGCAACAGTGTATTTGCGGGGCTTACTAAAATCTTGTGATCCAGCAGCGGCATAAATGGAAGAGATTTCCGATAATTTGAAACGAAAGTCGCTTCTGAAAACTGAGCGGCGATAGAAACACAGACCAGCACTGTTCAGCCGGTTGAGGTCATCGAAACAACTGCTGCCGGATAAGCCTGTAACAAACATTGTTTTCCTTTCCGCGCTAATTGCTTTCTAATCATTTCCAAATGTCAGGAATTTGGTCAAATCAGGCAAGCGAAAATACAGGAGGACAATAAGTTTATTAGCGCTCTTAATATACGGCGACGCATGACTTCAATGTCCTTTACAACCGACCCAATCTACCGGCCCTCGGCAGCGTCAGAGAACGCAATGAGAATCATAGAGGAAGCAGAGTACGGCGGAGGGGACGTTTTCGACTGCATAAGGACAATGCAGCGCATACGCCCAGGCAACGCGGAGGACTGGATCAGCGAGTGGTCAAGGACTGCAAAGATCAACCAGGACCTAGCGGACGAGGCAATGAAGAAGGGACACCTGATTACTGCAAGGAAGTACTACCTTAACGCCTACAACTACTACAGGCACGCATCATTTTTCATTCTGATGATGGACAAGCGCAAGGCTGACTACTACAAGCTAAGCGATGCTTGCTTCAGGAAGGCAGCAGCTCTCTTTGACCCTCCTTTCGAATACCTGAACGTCGACTACGAGGGAAAGCAGCTGGAGGCAATACTCTACCACACAAAGAAGCCTGGCAAGAATCCGCTTGTGATATATGTTCTCGGACTCGACGCACAGAAGGAGGAATACTATTTCCTCGGCATCGAGGAGGCGCTTGCACGCGGACTGAATGTCCTTGTCTTTGACGGCCCCGGACAGGCAAGCAGCCTATTCATGAAGGGGATAAGGGGCACGCCCCACTATGAAAAGCCGGTCGCAGCATTCATTGATGCCCTGAGCAAGAGGGGTGACCTCGATATGAACAGACTGGCAATTGTGGGCAGAAGCTTTGCAGGTTACCATGCACCGAGAGCGGCAGCATTCGAACCGAGAATAAAGGCGCTTGTCGTCTGGGGCGCCTTCTACAGCTTGTATGACAATATCGCCAGAAGGAAGGATGCCTTGCCCAGATTCAAGGAAGTGCTCGGAGTTGACAGCGACGCTGAATTCATGGAAAAGGCAAAGGAATATTCGCTGAAGGGAGTCGCAGAAAAGATCAAGTGCCCGATGCTTGTGATGCACGGCGAAGCAGATCCGCAGGTAGATGTCAACGACGCGCGCAAGCTCTACGAAGAGGCTACCAGCAAGGACAAACAGCTTGTTATATTCAAGCTGGGTGAACCCGGCTCGGGCCACTGTGCCCATGATGCGCCATCAATAGCATTCCCGATGGTTTGGGACTGGGTGGCAGACAAAATGGGCAGCAAGAGCTGAAGGTAAAGGGTGGACCGGGTGGCCGCCAATGACATCTGAACCGGTAAGGAAGCTATCGGTCGAAGTAAACATAAACGGCACACCCCACAAGTCGGAAGTGGAGTCGAGGACAACACTCTGGGAGCTGCTGTCTGAGAAACTACATCTCACTGGAACCGTACGAAGCTGCAATCGTGGCACCTGCGGCGTGTGCACTGTACTGGTGGACGGCAGACCGTTCTATTCGTGCCACCTGCTTGCAGGTGATGTCAACGGAAAGAGCCTTACCACGATCGAGTCTCTTCAGTCAGACAGGATTGTCTCGACTCTACAGAAGGCAGCATATTCATGTCACGCCGCCCAATGCGGCTACTGCACGGCGGGCTGGATGGTCGCGGCAAAGACCCTCCTTGAAAAGAGACTCGACGTGACAGAGCAGGATGTGAAGGAGACACTTGCCGGGCACCTCTGCAGGTGCGGTGCATACAAGTCCATAACCAGGGCCATACTGGAGGCCGCTGAGGAGCTGAGGTCTGGAAAGGGTGACGCTGCCCCATCCACCGACCACAGCGTAATTGTCCCGATGCCCATGGTAAGGGACTATTCCACGGGCGGGGGGCACGGGAAATCGCAGACCCTAATCGAGGGCGATGAGAGAATAGTGACAGTCAAGTGGCAGGGTCATCCGCCTGCCGGTCTCGGAATAATAGGCAAGCCCATTCCGCCCCTTCCCGAAGTCTCGAAGCCCAAGATTTCAGGCAGCGCCGAGTATGCAACACGTGTAGTCCGTGACGGCATGCTTTATGCTGCTGTCCTCGGGAGTCCGCACCCCCATGCGAGGATAAGGAGAATAGACGCTTCAAAGGCAGGCTCAATCCAAGGAGTCCATCTGGTGCTGACATGCGAAAACGCTCCAGAAAAGAATCCTCTCGGCAGGGAGCTGAACTTTCAGGGTGACATAGTCGCCGTTTCTTTTGCAGAGAGCGAGGACATCGCCGAGGATGCCCTTGATGCGATCGAGGTGGATTACGAGAAGCTTCCCCATGTCGGTTCCCTCGACGATGCGCTGAAACCGGATGCATATCCTCTGCGGCTCGACGGAAACATGCTTCACATCGATGAAGAGGATCCGGCATATTGCGCGGACGCAACCGCACGATGGTCGCATGGAAGTGTGGAGAAGGGATTTGCAGACTCGGACATTATCAGGGAGTTCACTTACAGATACGGCGGCTCGACCGTCCTTCCAATGCAACCGCTCAGCGGTGTTGCCGAGTGGGATGGAGGCACACTGACCTTCCATGGGATGGCACAGGGAATCAATGCGTCGAGAAGACAGCTCTCCCAGTGGCTCGGCATTGACGGGAAGAACATAAGGTTCGTTGACAAGTGGAACGGTGGAACTTTTGGCGCAAGAATGACTCTGCGGCCGCTTGACGGTCTCATAGCGCATGCTGCAATTGTCACGGGCAGACCGGTGAAGTACTCCCTTCCAATTTCAAGCGAGATATCCCAGGTGGCGCTTAAGCCCGAAGTATTGCAGAAGTTCAGTGTCGGCGCTAAGAAGGATGGCACTATAGTCGCACTGAAATGCGATGCATACCAGACAGTGGGATTCACAGACAAGACACCAACGGCCGGAACGCCGCTCAATGAAAGCGCCAGGGATCAGTTTCTGCTGTACGGAGTGCACATTCCCAACTGGCAGCTTACAAGCTACTGCTACAAGACAAACACGCCCCAGGTCGGCGCGGCGAGAAGCAACACTCAGCAGGAATTCAAGCTTGGATTCGAATGCATGATGGATGAGCTGGCGGAGGAGTTCGGCAGGGACCCGCTGGAATACAGGCTGCGATTTGTATCAAGGCCGGGCGACGTGCTTTCGCCTGCAAGTGACTGGGGAAGCGAGTTTGGCAAGAAGATTGAACTGGAAAACGGCGGCCTGAAATTCGATTCTTATGCCTCGGTGGAAGTAATCCGGGAAGGAGAGAAAACATTCGAATGGGAACACAAGGCATACGCCGACATCGGAAAGGGCGGCGTGTGCAGGGGGGTCGGTGTCGCAGTTGTCGATCATCACGGTGGCCAGCTCGGATGGAGAGAGGGTGAAGTCGGCTTTGAGAGATCAAAGGGGGATGTCTTCAACGCAGAGATAGTGCTTGACTCTGCTGGAACAATCACACTCAAGAACGTCCAGCCCGAGAGCGGAACGGACCACGACACATCCATCGCTCAGACCATCTCGGAGCTGCTTGGATACAAGTCAATCGGGAAAATACGGCTCCTGTGGGGGGACTCGGAAATAGGCGTCGATAGTGCCGCCTGGTTTGGAGGCAGGACGAACACACTGCAGGGGGGTGCTGTCCTGGTGGCTGCCGAGAAACTGCTCGGCGATCTCAGGACGAGGGCTGCCGCGTTCCTGGGCGCGGGAGCGGGAGAGCTGGAAATTGAGGACGGAGTCGTGCATGTAAAAGGAAGCAGGGAGAGAAGCGTGAGCTTCGCAGAACTTGCAAGGCATGCGGGCGGCACCATAAGACAGTGGGGTGTAACAAAGACGGGCCCCGGAAAGGGTAGGGCACTTGTGCGAAGCGTTGGTGCGTGCTTTGCCGAAGTCGAGGTCAATATCATGACAGGTGTCTGGAGAGTGAAGAGAATCGTGTTTGTCCAGGACGCGGGCAAGGTCATCAATCCCCTGCTGAGCGAGGGGGACATGGATGGCGCCTTCATTCAGGGACTCAATACAACAGCCGACGGCATTCCATGGGACAGAACTGCACCTGGCCACTTACTTGCAGGCATGGCTTTTCTTTCATACAGGATGCCTACAATAAAGGAGGTGCCCGACGAGATAAGGCATGTCTTCATCGAAAGCCTTGAGCCGAGGTGGTACTTCGGATACAAGAGCTTCGGCGAAACTGCAATAGGTGCGGTCCCGAGCGCGATTGTGAATGCCATCTACAACGCCACTGGCGTCAGGATCAGGGAGCACCCGATTACGCCTGAAAGGGTGCTGGAGGAAATGAGGAGGAAAGTCCTCTCAGGATAGGTGAAATGCAGTGAAGCAGTTCTCCATTTACAAACCGAAGACAGTCGAAGAGGCACTGGCAGCGCTTTCTTCTGGCGAGAAGGCCGCAGCGATATATGCCGGTGGCACCGACCTGCTCATCCGCCTCAAGAACAGGCTATACACTTCGCCCGATGTGCTTGTCGACATAAAAGGGCTGGAGGACCTGAGGTTCGTGAGATATGACGAAACTGGCGGCCTTGTTATCGGCTCACTTGTCACCCTCGGCGAGCTTGCGGAAGCAAAGGAGGCAGTGCATTATCCCGTAATTGCCCAGACAATCTCCTCGATATCCTCGCCAGAACTCAGGAACCAGTCCACTGTGGGCGGCAACATACTTCAGGAAGTCTGGTGCCCCTACTACAGAAGCGACTACAGGTGCTGGCGCAATGGCGGCGACATATGCTACGCCGAAGTTGGCGACAACACAGAGTATCAGTCAATAATGGGAGCGAAGAAATCATTTGCCGCCTATCCCGGGGATCTGGCAATAACACTTGCTGCCCTGGATGCGAAGGTCACTGTCGCCGGTCCAGAAGGACGAAGGCAACTCACCATTGAAGAGCTCATACCGGGCGAAGTCGAAGCCGAGGGCAAGATCCAGTCACACGTGCTGCGCAGGAATGAACTGCTGGCAGAGATTTCAATTCCGCCTCCCGGAAATGATGAACTGTACCTTTTCGGCAAGGTGAGGAAGAGGGAAGTATGGGACTTCGCTTCCGCTTCGGCTGCAATGAGGCTTTCACTGGATAACAAAACAATAAGGCGTGCATCGGTCTTTTTCGGCGGCATCGCAACCAGGCCGTGGAGGGACAGGAGGCTGGAGGACTACCTTTCCGGGAAGGAGCTCAGGTATGATTTGCCAGACAGCGCAATTCAGGAGGTTCTTGTGGATGCCAGGCCGCTTCCACACAACGGCTACAAGAAGGATCAGGCAGTTGGCCTGCTGAATTCAATGCTCGCAGACGCAGTCAGCCGTGTAAAATGAGGCGGCTCCAGCGATCGGGAGCGTGGTGTCGTCCGGGCCCTCAGACGGTTTTCTTTTCCGCGACGCTCTGCACTGCCCTGACTATGTTCTGGTAGCCTGTGCACCTGCATATGTTGCCCGATATTGCGTACCTTATCTCCTCTTCGGTGGGTGAAGGGTTCCTCGACAGGAGATAGTATGATGAGA
>JAKAVR010000049.1 GCA_021817225.1 Thermoplasmata archaeon | reverse complement strand
GTCATTGATGCGCTTTCGGCAGGGATCTTGGTTCCGTTCTGGGATAACTGTGAGAATACCAACTATCAGGTTGTAGGTTATATTGAATTAGGTGCAACCTACAGCTGGATTTTCGGTTTCATTCCTTACCTCGAATTTGGCTGCTATACAGACCAGTACATTCCGCTTTATGGTTCGCCTCCACCGATTCAGACACCATGGGAATACATTCCATTCGCGAACAGCGTTGACCTCTCATTTGCTGTATGGGTTGAATCCGCACATCAGAATCCTTGGCCCCCCTCCCCTTACACCCCACCTTCATGGGGAGTCTATTGATGCCAAATGGTAGTCTTCGAAAGGCATATGGTAAGGCAAGAATTACCTTATTTGCAAGAACAGGTCTGGTCGTACTTTGGTGTGGTTTATGAGAAGGGCTCACGGACTCGCACTAGTGATTACCATACCTACCACTGCCCTTGTCCTTTTTCTTATGGTATTTTTCAATCTAGACAGAGGAGCAGTGTCATATTGGATCTTCATTCTCTACATCATCTCGTTAACTGATGCGGTCGCTTTCATCGTGCGAGCAGTTTCGCCAAACGATGAACGAAGAAGCGGATCGGATAGGAAGGCAAAGGAAACGTGGTTTTCGTGGTCACTCTTTCCCCCCCTGCTAGTTTCACTTCTATTCCTTGTCCAAAGCCCTACTTACTTTCTCCGATCTTATCAACTCAGCTTGTTCGATTTCGCTGGAAGCTACGTTGTCATGGGAACCAACTTGCTCTTGATTTTTCTAATTCACAAGAGGATCGATGATCCGCCAGTAAGTAACAGCAACGCTCTGAGCTGAAATGGTAAAGATATTCCCGAAATTGTAAGAATCTATGGTCTATACCTTGCCCGCGACGAACTGTCTCTGCACCTCGGGCGTGATAACCAGGTAATACCTCATCGTCGTCAATACGCTCTAGTGGCCGGGCCTGGTTGAGATTATCGGGATGGGAACATTCTGGTTCAGAAGGTGGATAACATGCCCGTGCCTGAACATATGAGGGTGGACATCAATCCTTATGTCCCTCCCGTACTCCCACACAACATGCCTTATCTGCCACCAGTTTATCTCGCATATCAGTTCACCGTAAGGTCTGTTACTGAAGTTGCCGACATCCAGGAGCGTACCTTCCTCGAGCGGCATCGGGTCGACTTCCCGCGTCTTCTTCACGCGCAGGTTGAGCAGCATTATCCCGAAGTCAAAGTTTCCCGCCCGTACATCTGCGATGTCACTGACTCCGCCTCCTGTGTTCCATATGAGACGCAAAAGAAGCGGATCCCGCAAGGAGCGGCCTGCATGCATATGATCCTTACCCGGGCCAAGGGCATGCTTTGCTCTTGCGATCTCAAGCATCTGCAGATACCGGCCCAGCGTGATATGTGGTGGAAGCTCGTCGGCGTCCATCTAGCAGCAAAGCTCCCTACAGCGGAATCATTGAGGACATGCATCACACTCTTGCGCAGCTGTATTTGATAATTGCAGGACATGGAGCTGGAAACAGCGCAGGCGCACTAATGCGGGATATCAGAAAATCACAACACATTTCTGCTTGAAATGTGTGGCCTATGGTTTGACGGTGAATATCATTATAGCGTTTGCACATGGATATCTTGAGCCGTACACTATCCCGCGGCATTCATCAGCGTTGCACTCAACCCAGTCGTTTCCAAAATTCAGACGTCGCATGAAGTGCCTCTCACCAATCAAATCACAGTTGCCGAATGCCAAAGAATCAATATTCGGATTGTAGCCCAATGGAACCGAGAACCATCCCAAGCCGTCAGGCCCGAGCAATTGCTTTATGTGTTGTAGCGCTTTTGTAATCTTCTCAGGCTCTTTCAGCGGTTCGTCGAACCCGATGTGTTCAAGAGTCGAGATACATATCACCAAGTCATACCTGTGGCTACCGCTGAAGTCAATGATGTCGGAATTAGTGACCCCGGGTGCTCGCTCGTATTTGTCGACGACAGTGTGGCTGACGGGCATGTAGTGACTCAGTACATTGCCTACTTCAAGAACCCGTTTTCCTGCGTGGGATGACAGGATCCTGGTGAATATGGGAACTTCAACGGTCCTTTCGTTGAAGGCTGAATCGTTGTAGGTTGACATTTCATAATTATATGAATCTCCATTGAATTCAAAAGAGTGAATCGCGTGCTCCTTAACGGCCTTGTCGAACAACATCACCATGATTCTGAAGTTCGAACCTACATATTGCAGCTGACTGTCGTGAATTGCACGACCGCCCCCCCTTGCAACCCAATTCGAATAAGCAACGCCTGTCTTTAGGCCCACAATAAATCGACCGATTTTGTTCATCATGGCACAACAGCCCTCATGCCTGTTTCTTCTTTGTCTTTTTAATATTTTCGTTGTTGATTCTCAAGGCATAATATGCAACAGCGAGGAGGGCAGATTCCCAATACGTTGGTCGGTGGTGATGCCGGCGAACTAGTGTTGACGCCGCTGAAGGAGCTAACGCCCGCTACACCGGAAGCCATCGAAGCGCAAGAAATACGGATACCATCCGATATTGAAGCAGTTCTACTTAGAGAGAATCATTTCGCAAGACGTTTTCTTCTATTGGCAGCACTAACTAAGGTCAGTAGGAGGCCTATGCCGGTTGCAATCAAACCGGGGGTGTCCGTGTACCCTGAGACTGTTTGTTGAAGTTGAGGTTGCACGATCACGGCAACTACGAGTGGTTGCGCCTCTGCGAAGGCATAGGTCCCCGCCGGAACAGCGTAGTAATATATGTCTCCGTTTCCATCGTTAATCGAACCATTCAAGCCTGGTGCCTGGTAGTTCGAGAAAGTTGCGTTGATCAATTCTTTTGAAGGTATTAACGAATAATTTGAGTAGCCAGCAGTGTCATTTCTTAAGAACAATATAATTTCTGTTACTTGCCTGGCTGTGAAATTGTTCGGTATCTCTGTTACGTACAGCCCATTCTTAAGCTGTGTAAGTTGGGTTGCGTCGTAAGTATGGCTGCTGCCGTTGAAGTTTGGATTCACTGAAAGACTTATTGCTATCAATATCAGTCAGACCACAAGCACCGCCAGACCCAGTCTCAAGAGGGTGATCCTCATCTTCTTCGAATACCAACGTAGAACCAAGAAAAAAAGGTTTCTGGCTCTTGCTCAACAGTCATTATACCCTCCCAACTGCCAGGGCGGTTCAGCCTCAGGCATGATACTATTGTGGGGTGAGGTGTTGGACTGACTCGAAATGGCGAAAAAGCACTCTATGAATTCCGTAGCAGAATACTCCACATAAGTCTTAGCGCCGAGTTCGCCATAGACTGCCATTTTCGGCGGCCAGAAACCCCACCAAGGGATACTATACGCCCAATCAGCTCATAGCTCGGTGTACATGAAAATGAGATTTCCGCGGCATGCGGCAATTACTCAACCGGCTGGACACGCGAGTCGGGAGGATACGAATAGCTGCTTATAGCGAAAGCAAACCAGGCAGATCAGTAGTCCTTATAGACAATTGTCTTCAATGTATTTTGTGTGGATGCTTGATAAGTAATTCCTGCCTGTTAGCTATAAAACATGAAGGCCGTGTTCCTTGACCTAGCCAGAACGGTGGTGGAGTTCAGCCCGGGTTACCACAACGAACTGGGATCATTCCTGAGAAGCAATGGTTACTGCATCTCTGACCGTGATGTTTTCCGTGAGATTGCCAAACAGAGGGCATGGCTGCATGTAGCACCAGACTGTCAAGACAATTTGGCCCTTGATTTTGCATCTCTCTTCAATGAACTGACAGGAGAATTGCCTGAAACACAAGTGATCACTGCAATGAGGAATGTTACGGTTCCGGCTCAAGCATTCACAATCTATGAGGACATACCTTGGTTTGTCGAAGAGGCAAGCTCAAGCGGATTGAAAGTTGTTCTCATCGCAGGGAGCAAGCTCCAAGACATGGAAATTGTCAGGATATCAGGAATTGAAGACATTGTCAACGGGGTGGTCTATGGTTCTTATGCCGGCTATCCAAGACGGGGAAGCGATGTTTTCCATAGGGCGGCGGCAATTGCGGGTTCCAGCGGCGTGTTCATAGGTGATACGTACGAAGTGGACAGCGTGGATGCGGCCGCGGCCGAGTTGCCCTTCCTTCTCATTGACAGGGAAGATTACTACCTGGATATACGTAAGAACAAAGCAACCAGCATGAAGGCTGCGCTAAATATCATTCTTGCTGCTCAACCTGATGAAGAGAAGGCTTCCGGCGGCGAATGGATCGGATACCCCTCACCCCCTGACTTGTTCGCTCCCCGGAAGCCGAGGGCTGTGAGCATGCGTGGAGCAAGACTGATGGCATTGACCCATGGAAACGGGAGCAGGCACCAGACAAACACACATCTGAATGACTATCTGGAAATAGTTCCCTGAACCGGAAATGATGTGACTCGAAGGCGAGAATGCTACAGCTAGGCAATCTCCTCAACCGATTATTATTAACAGGAAGCCTGACATCTGAGGCTTTCAGTTCAAATAAAAAACTGGTCCTCTTTATAAACAAAACAGGGGGACCTGAATTGTCCACATCGGGGATCAACAAAACAATCAATGCTCCTTCGAGATACGTGAAAGCGGCCAGGCATCCTGGCATGGCCATGTGGTTGACTCACAGGGTAACAGGCGTCTTGATACTGCTCTTTCTGCTGGCCCATCTGGTTGATTTCACAAACCTTGCCTTCAACCCGAACATGACTGTGAGGGAACTTTCCTCGCTCTTCCTTGGCATTCCAAACTTAGTCCTCAACGGGCTGTTCCTTGCGGTAGTCCTCTTTCACGGTCTCAACGGCATGAGGGTCATTGCAATTGATCTCTTCCCGTCGCTGAGCAGGCACCATAAAGCGGTCATCTGGCTGACTGTCGCAGTGAGCCTCGTCACAATTGTGGTGGCTGAGATGATCATGATGCAGTTCGTATACTCCATTGCAGCCTCAGCGGGAGTGCCTCCCTTCTGAACGAAGAGGATCGAAATGCACGCTGTACACCACGATGTCATTGTGATTGGAGGCGGGCTTGCAGGATTGAGAGCAGCGGTGGAGCTCGCAGACTCAGGCATAGACTCGGCTGTTGTCAGCAGGGTACATCCACTCAGATCACACAGCGTAGCTGCCGAGGGGGGGATCAATGCAGCACTGGGAAATGCAGAGGAGAGCGCTTCTGACAGCCCTGAAATCCATGCCTATGACACCGTGAAAGGGAGCGATTACCTTGCCGATCAGGACGCGGTGGAAATACTCGTCACGGAGGGAATTGACAGGGTCTACGAAATGGAGCACTGGGGAACCCCCTTCAGCAGGACTGACGACGGCAGAATTGCGCAGAGGGCGTTCGGCGGGGGCACCTATCACAGAACATGCTATTCCGCAGACAAGACGGGCCATGCACTTCTTACCACCCTTTACGAACGATCCATCAAGGAGGGAGTAGTGGTATACGAGGAGCATCTGGTGGTCAGGCTTGTACTGAAAAACGGAAGAACTGCAGGGGTCGTGGCTCTGGATCTTCTCAAGGGGAAACTTGTTGGTATTGGTGCAAGGGCGATTGTATTCGCCGGCGGCGGTTTCGGAAGAACTTACAGGCACACCACCAACGCTCATATCAACACGGGCCTTGGCACCGCTGTTCCATACTGGGCCGGTGTGCCGCTGAAGGACATGGAGTTTGTCCAGTTCCATCCAACTTCCCTGCCAGGAACAAGCATACTCATCACGGAGGGAGTGAGAGGGGAGGGGGGCATACTGAGAAATGCTTCGGGAGAGAGATTCATGAGCAGGTATGTGAAGATGCAGCCACCGGATCTTGCTCCAAGGGACATAGTCACCAGGTCAATGATGACTGAGATCGAGGAAGGGAGAGGGTTCACCGGCCCGTGGGGCCCGTACCTGAACCTCGACGTCACGCATCTTCCAAAAAGAATCATAGAAGAAAGGCTTGGGGGCATCAGGGAGCTGTCGCAGAGTTTTGCAGACATAGATCCTGAGAGGAAGCCGATACCCGTCATACCAGCCCAGCACTATTCGATGGGCGGTATATCGACCGACAATAACGGGGCAACACCGGTCCCGGGTGTTTTTGCTGCGGGCGAGTCCGCTTGTGTGAGCGTACATGGCGCCAACAGGCTCGGCGGCAACTCGCTGCTCGAAACTCTCGTGTTCGGCAGAAGGGCAGGAATAAGTGCCGCATCTTATGTGAAGAAGAATGACATACCGTTTGATGACACCCTTGTCGAACAGGAGGTGTCCGCCTTCGGCGATTACGTCCAAGACCTTTTTTCCAGGGAGGGAGGCAAGAGGATATTCGATCTGGAGTCAGAACTCCAGGCGATAATGGAAGAGGACGTTGGTATCTTCAGGAGCAGGGACGGGCTGTCGAATGCACTTGAAAGACTGAAGGATCTCAGGAAGAGAGTCTGGAACACTGGCGTTTCCGTCCACACACTGCGGTATAATCTCGAGTTCGTAAGAGCAATGGATCTCAGAGCAATGACTGATCTTGCAATTGCTGGCACGAGTGGAGCTTTGCTCAGAAATGAGAGCAGGGGTGCCCACTTCAGAAGAGACTTCAGGGAGAGGAATGACGAAGAATGGATGAAGCACACGGTTTCAACCTTTACCCCTGAGGGCCCGCTAATAAGCTACGACCCGGTCAGGGTAACAAAGTTTGAGCCGACAAGGAGGGTTTACTGATGGTGGAAAAAGGCAAGATGCATTTCAGGATTTTCAGATTCGATCCAGACAATGACAAGAGCTACCATTACGACGAGTATGATGTGGAAACGCTGCCGGGCGAAGTGGTGCTTTCGGCGCTTCTGGATATTCAGAAGAAGGTCGATCCAACGCTTTCATTCAGGTATTCCTGCAGAATGGCCGTATGCGGGTCATGCGGCATGGTTATAAACGGGCAGCAGAGACTTGCATGCAAGACGCAGCTTTCTTCACTGAACGGCCCGGAGGTTGTGGTTGAGCCGCTTTCTTCAATGCCTGTTGTGAAGGATCTGGTCGTGGACATGGGCAAATTCTTTGCCAACATGAAGAAGATCCAGCCATATCTCATACGGTACTCGGCCGATCCCGGTAAGGAAGTGCTCCAGTCGCCCGATGAGTGGAGAAGAATAGACAGGCTCGTCGACTGCATCTCATGCGGTGTGTGCACAACTGCCTGCCCCGTGTTCTGGACAAACCATTCGTACCTTGGGCCAGCGGCTCTTGTGAAGGCGTACAGGTTCCTGTCTGATTCAAGGGACGAAGGGTATAACGAGCATATGGAGCATGTTGCACTGGACAACGGTGCGCTCACATGCAAGGATGCATACCAGTGCACTGTCAGCTGCCCGAAAAGCATCAATCCGCAGGAGGCAATAGAGGGGCTGAGAGCAATGATGCTGAGGAAAAGGACCTGGGAGAAGATCCATCACCAGACTGCGGAACAGGCAATTACAACAACGAGCTGACGGTTCCCACGATTCACTGCATCAATTGAATCTGGCAAAGTGAAACGGTATCATTGTCGTGAGCATCGACGTTGGATAGCATCCACGTTTTGACAGAAGTGTATTGATTGTCAGGCTGACAGCACCGGGCCGAAGGAGAGAGTCATTTCCTCTGCCTGAAAATCTTCTTGCCCATGAGAGACTCGAGAAGCTCGACAGCGATTTCGGCCGTGTGATTCCCGGTATCGAGTATTGGGTTCACCTCGACAAGTTCAGCAGATGATACCTTCCCCGCCTCATGCAGGTCTTCCATCACCAGGTGGGCTTCCCTGTAGGTCAGACCGCCCGGAACGGGTGTGCCTGTTCCCGGTGCCTCCCTGGGGTCAAGGACGTCAATGTCGAAACTCACATGTATGTCATTTACACCCTTGCCGGCAATCTGAACAGCCTCGTCGATCACATGGCCAATGCCGATCTCGTCTACCTCTTTCATCGTGTAGACAGTGATGCGTGAGTCAGCAAGGAGTTCCTGTTCCTTCTCATCTATGCTCCTACACCCTATGATGACCGTGTTTTCCTCCAGCGCCTTTGGGCAGGCTCTCCTGAAATAGGACAATTTCCTGGTTCCGTATCCGAGTATGGCGCTGAGAGCCATTCCATGAACGTTGCCGGATGGAGTTGTGTGCTCTGTGTTGAAATCCGCATGCGCGTCAATCCAGATGATGCCTCTCCTTGTCCCATGGGGCGCCAGTCCTGCGAGCGTCCCTATGGACACTGTCTGATCGCCTCCGATGACAAGAGGAAACATGTGGTGGGATACGCACAGTGATACCTTGTCGGCAATGGAGCCGCAGACTTTCAGCACCTCATCAAGGTAGCGCAGCTTCTCATTCCCTGGCCTGGCAGTGGACCTGTCCGGTCCCTGTATGTTACCAAAATCGGTAACATCGTGACCCAGGGCGGAAAGCCTCTCGATCAGCATTGCTATCCGGATCGCAGTGGGCCCCATATCCACACCCCGCCGCTTCTGCCCGAGATCCATGGGCACGCCGATCACACCGATCTTCATTCTTGACACCCCAAGACTTCGATAATCCGTGGATGCATCACATGCAGGTACACTTGCCGGCAATATGCTGTTATTTGAGCACCAGCTTTCCGTCGGCTACTATTTCGCCGCCTCCTGAAGAGACTGTCGGCTTCTCAAGAAGGGCGTAAAGGGATTCGCCGATCCAAACAGAAACGGCGCCTGCTGTGTTCAGGTCACGTCCATAACCGGGCCGTAAGAGATGATTCAATCCAAAACCGATGTATTTCAGCGGCACACCCTTCCCTTTACCAACGTACTCGTCGAATTTCTTCCTGAGACCATCATCCCATTCACCATGAGAATATGAGACGACTTTCCCGTCCGAAAATTCGATTTCAAGTCCCTGGGCCCTCCGCCCTTCGAAGAAAAGCGAACTGCATTGAAGAGTGCCTTTTGCGGTGGATTTCAGATCGGTCGAGTAGAAGCCACCTGGAAGGCTCGACATGTTTATCTTCTTCCTGACGTCATCGTCGTCGGTCCTACCGTCATCCAGTTCCTCTTCCCTGCCTGCCCCGACTGTCAATTCGGACCCGCCGCTGACTATTCTTAGCGAGCCGCGTGCCCTGATTCGCCTGGACACTGCAGTGCCCCTGCGTCTCAGGACTGCTGGATCGGCGAGTGAGGCGGTCAGCAGGTGATCCATAATTTCTTTCCTGCTCTTGCCCAGCACAGAGGCAGCGCGATCAGAATTGAAATAGCCTGCGCCGATGCGGATTCCCTTTAGTCTTGCCTGGGACGCTACCCTGTACCACTCCATGTTGTAGGATGTTGCAGCCGAGAGCTGAGACCGTTCGAGGGAGGTGCTTGCATAAACCATTTCCGGACTCGGTATGAAAACATATCCGTCGGTGTTCTTCAGCAAGGCTGTCTCATGCTTTCCAAGAGACAGTTTCCTATTTCGAGGCATGCTTCTGGCATACTCCAGGAATGCTTGCGTGTCATTGTAGACGGTAATAACGTTGTGACCCAACAATTTCGCTTCGAGCTCTACCGCCCTTGCCATTTCCTCGTTACTGTCCCACGTCTCAACTGTAACGGCCGAACGCTTCTTCAGTGGCAGAGATTTTGAAAATATGTGTTTTGCAACCAGTTCGGGTAAGTCTTTCAAATCGGTTCACTTCCTGCAGATGGTGAATACTCTCCGCAGATTTCTGATTTGTCCTCCAGTTGGCCTGTATTGGCGAATACGCTGAGTCTGCGGTACAGAGTGCAGGTGTGAGTCAGCCCATGAAGTTCCTGTTTACAATAATTATTCCGGCAGACACGAGAACAGTGCCTATGACTTCATAAGCGCCCGGAAGCGTGAGTGTGATAATCGACTGGAAGACTGTCGTGAGAACAGGGACCATAAAGAGATAGGAAGTAAAGACGGATGCCTGCATCCTTGAAAGCGCCCTGAAATAAATCGCGTAGGAAATGCCCGAGCCCAAAATTGTTATATATGCCAGGTAAACCCAGAAGAGTGGAACGGCATCGAGCCTGACTGCTTCAAGCGGCAGGAAGGGGAGTATGAAGAGTGCCCCGATCATGTTTTGCACACCTGGAACAGTATAATGACTCAGCGTGTGTTTCCAGCTCTTGAATATGAGTATTGAGACGACCCATGACAGAGATGCAATCAGCTCGAGCGCATCCCCTATCGCAAGGCCTGATGTCTCGAGATCTGGAAGGAATATTGTGCCAACGCCGATGAAGGCAGCTACAACACCCACGACTTTCATAGGTGTGAGGCGTTCCCCCACCAGCGGAGAAAGAGCAACAACTAGCACAGGCTGTGTGTATACAAGCGTGGCGGCGACTGATGAGTTCACGGTTTCGAGACCCACATTGAGCGTGATGTAGAATATCGAGACCTGGAAGAGCCCTATCAGGGCCAGGTAGCCAATGTCGCGCCTGCTTAGCCTGCGTACTTCGGTTCCGCTTATCAGCAAGAGGAAGAGGCCGGCCCCCACGGATCTGAGGAGGGCAAAGAGAATAGGGCTTGAATAAGCAATGCTGTACTTTATTACAAAGTAATTGCCGGCCCAAATCGAGCACATGACGAATATAAGAGTGAAGTTGTAGAGCCCCGGCAGCCTCGACACGAATCGTGCCTATATGTGGACCAATATTAATGCAATGCCACGGTGCGGCTGCGGGACCCGGAGCACCTACACAGGCGCGGGTTGCGTTTCAAGCCTGTTGATCTCTTCCCTTGCGACAATCAGCAGGATACCAGTCACGACGCCGTCGAATATGATCGCCACTACTCCGAGGGCAAGGGAGTTTCTTTCCTTGGCTGCGTTCACGTTGCCGCGGTCGATAAGATCCCTTATATTATTTATCTCTACTGTAAGATAAATATCTATGACACCAAAGGCAAGCAGGAATATGCCCAGTATCATCCTCCCTACGCCACCCAGGACGTTTGTGTACAGGTCGAATATGCCACCGAGGAGGTTGACAATGCCCTGGGAAATGAAAATGATTACAACTATTATTGAAACTATCAGCGCGGCAAGCACGAGGATGTTCGCCGCCCCACGCGACGCAGGTATTGAAGGCGGAAAAGTGAACGGTCTGAATTTTTCATTGTAGCCCGTAACGGCACCCGACGTAGAATCAACTGAAACTGAATAGTATTTCCTGTATCCGCCCATGGTAAGCTGCAAGTCGACAAACCACGTTACAGCATCTTTCCTGACGGATTCAAAATATACGTTTTCGCCCGAAGCTCCGAACTTCTTCTGTACCCAGTCCCTGACTGACGATTCTGCAGATTCAGCGTCGTTCACGGACAAATTCTTGGCCTCCTGTGGATTATCAGGGTGATCGTATATCAACTGTCCGAATGTAAAGTAGTTATTTCCATCGTGAATGCCATATCGCAACTAATGCTAGAAAATTTTTGTCATTCTTCCTTCTTCGAGCAGATAGTTGTGCTCGATGCCGCTTTTCTCCGATGAGTCCTGCGAAACATACACGGTGTCGAAATGCATCTCTTTTGAAATGAAGACTATCTCGGAAATTATGCGATCCTTTTCACTCAGGTTCGACATGGCC